>JAERML010000285.1 GCA_016844425.1 Bacteroidota bacterium | reverse complement strand
CCCACGAACTCCGTGAACCTCCATGACGATGATGATGACGGCATCGTCGATGAGAGTCCATTCAATGAAGCAGGGTTCTTCATTGATGGCGCCAGCATTCCCCTCACGACGGGAATCGCTGACACGGCAAAATACATCCGTGTCTATGGAGCCCTGAGACCGCGGTGGTCCGGCGATGAGGATGGAGACTGGAATCTCGAAAAGGACGACGTCGGTATAGACGGAATACCAGGAACGGGTGATTTTGGTGAAGGAAACGGAAAACCGGACATCGGGCGGGATGCCAACAATGATATCGTCTCTGAACCGAGTTTCGGAATCCGGGACGTGGCTGAATCCGATCAGATCGGGCTGACAAGCTTCTGGGCGCTCCCCTACACCAACTCGGTTCCCAACGTCCCGAAGAATGACGTCTATTTCTGGCAATTGCTCTCCTCGGACAGCATCGACGTTAACCAACAGTTGTTGAGTCAACCGGCGGACAACATTTTCCTCTACGGGTCGGGACCGTTTACTCTAGAGCCGGGAGAGACCCAGCGTTTCTCCATCGCGCTGCTCATGGGGGAAGATCGTCCCGATCTGATCCTGAACTCGGAGACTGCCCAACGCGTACTTGAGGCCAACTACCTCTTCGCGCAGCCACCTCCCAAGCCCAAGGTCACCGCAGTCCCCAGCGATGGACGGGTGACGCTGTACTGGGACGACGCCGCAGAACATGCCGTCGACCCGCTCACCGGCACCGAAGATTTCGAAGGATACAAGATCTACCGGAGCGAAGACCCGACGTTCAGTGATGTCTTCACAATCACCGATGCCAACGGTACGCCGTTCCTCGGGAGGGCCTTCCTGCAAAATGGCCAGGCTGCACAGTTCGACGTGGTCAACACCTGGTCTGGTCTGCACCCGGTTGAGTATCAGGGACGCGGTGTGAAGTACCAGCTTGGCAATAACACCGGCCTCGTCCATGAATATGTGGACTCCTCCGTCACCAACGGGAAAACCTACTACTACGCGGTCGCTTCGTATGACCACGGATTCGATTCACTCGGCGTTCAACTCCCCCCATCGGAATCACAGATTTCCATCCTCCAGGATCCGATCACGAAAGAGTATACATTCGACGTCAACACCGCAGCCGTGACACCCGGCCCGGCCGGTTCGGGTTACATCAACGCAGCAGTCGGGAACGGGCAGGCACAGCGCGTATCCGGCATTTCCACCGGCTCGATCAACATTAAAGTGCTGGACGATTTCGCGGTACCGGATGGTGTGACCTATTCGATTGAGTTCGACTCCGTAGGGAATGCGGTCGGATACAATATCCACCCGGAGACATACATTACCGAGTCGTTCGTCTCGCGGGACACGGCGTTCGTTCCGCTCAACAATAAGAACATCATCAGCGACTCGGCAATCGTACGGGATGCAAATGGGGCACTCGTCGATCCAGGGCGATATGCCCTCGATGCCGCGTCCGGTCGGATCAGAGGAACCTCTACAGGCTCGCTGCTGACAGGCGTAGAGTTCAGCATCATCTATCAATATTATACCGTCTTTGAGAGCAAGAGCCTCAACAGCGAGGACAACAACCCTGCATTCAACGGCATGCGTGTCTACGTCAAGAACGCCCCACTCGGCCTCGACTCGGCAAACAGCGGATGGTTGACCGTCAACAACACCAACCTGCTTCCTGTGGTGCACAAGGGTCTCGCTCTCCCGACGGCCCCTTTCCGCCCCGCACCGCTGGACTTTCAAATCATCTGGAACGAAACGGACCGTGATGCGAGGGGCAAATGGCTTCACCCCGGTGATACACTTCTCAACAACAACGCCCGGAAGGTGGTGGTAACGCCGTTCCGTATTGTGAACATGACGGATACATCGAGAGTCCGCATCCTTGTGAACAATGCACTCACCGACAGCGTGTGGCGACCGGGTCGCGAGATAGTGTTCATCACGCCACCAAAATACGCGCCGCAGAGCCCTATTCCTGTGATGGTTTCCGTCACCTTCTTTGCAGATACATCTGTCCCGACAATATTCCCTACTCAGGGAAATATCTTCGAGATAAAAACGACCAAGCCGTTCGCCAAGGGCGACCTGTATGCATTCACGTCGCAGGCGGTGCGGTACGATGCTGAGACCGCGCGATCGTTGCTCGATCGCATTTACGTCGTTCCGAACCCGTACGTCGCCTTCAGCTCGTTCGAGGCGCCAGGAACGACATCCAACCGGCGGGGCGATAGCCGGCTGCAGTTCCGGAACCTTCCCCCCGAGTGCACCATCCGGATCTACACGATGATCGGTGAGTTGATAGACACCATCGTGAAGAACGACAACACCAGTATTGCGACATGGAATGTCCTCTCCAATGAGGGACAGCGGCTCTCCTACGGCGTGTACCTTTACCATGTTGAAGTCCCAGGCGTCGGCGAAAAGACCGGCCGCTTTGCGTTGATAAAATAACAATGGGAACAACCATGAGACCAGTTGACAAGCTCTTTGGTGATTCAACGATTGCCACGACCTTCAGGTCGTGGAATCAAATTGGGAGCAAGAACATCGGGACTTTAGTCCTCCATATGTTTGGGGTTAAAACCCTGCGACCTCTTGCCTGGTCCGTTGTCCCCGACCTAAAGGTCGGGGCCATGCTCCTCCTGGCAATAGCTCTCGTCTCCACATAATCTTTCTCACAACTTCTACGCAGCACTTCCAAGGTGGGAAC
>JAERML010000069.1 GCA_016844425.1 Bacteroidota bacterium | reverse complement strand
TGATCGCCAGTGTGAGTACACCGGTAATGGTGTAGAGCTTTCGTTCAGTTTTCAGAATGAGAAGAAGCACTTGCAGGATGAGCAGACTGACAGCAATGCAGTGGAGCACATCCGCCTGCATGAATACCTGCCACTGAAGCTCGGTGGTTTCGGTTAGAAGCTTTGAGAGAGAGAACTTCGGGAGATGGAGAATGTAGCCGATGAGGAGGACGAATAGAAGGCGACCGAATTGTTTTGAGAGCTTGGGCCCGAACGCAAGGTAATCGCTCAGCTTGCGTCGCGTAGTGACGGCGAACGCAAGACCCGACGCGAAGAGGAACGACGGGGCAACAAGTCCGTTGAGGAACTTGATATACTGAAAGGGATCGCTCTCGAGGATTGCCTGGGTGAGTGTTGCGTTTACGACGTGCGTCTCAATCATGACGATCACGGCCCAACCGCGGAGAAGATCAATGAACTCGAGCCGGCGGGTCGGCAAAGGGGACGCGGAGCTACGCGGGACAACGGTCATGCTTGTGTCTCCCGGGAATTCGGGATGGAGAGTGTTGACTTACCAGGGCTTTGTGAAGAACAAATAAAGCAGCGAGCTGGCGAACCCCGCCTGCACCACGCGTGAGGGGACGTAGTGGTGCGTTCGAAGGTAATTCCAGCCGTGCACGAGAGCAATCATCAGGAACAGCACCAGCACCCCGACGGCAAATGCCTGATGATAGGCCAGTGTCCGGCCAACTATTTGCGTCAGGCCATCGTTTGCGGATGAGCCGTAGACGAGGATCAGATGCACCGCATATACCATCAGAGAGGCCTGCCCGAGCGTGACGAGGTGTCGTTCAACAACATCAGGGAGGCTCCTCAGCAATGCAAACCCTCCTGTCACCAACAATACGGCACCGATCCTGATGAGGAAGAAGTTCGGGCTGGTTTTCCAGTAGTCATGCGGAGGGTAGAATGTCACCGGCAGCAAATCAAACACAATACCGAAGACGATTGCAGCGACGCCCGCCATCACCATACGGAGGATCATCACACGTTCCCTCCCTTCCCGCCGTGCGGCAAGGAACAGGTGTCCGACGACAACCCCGGAAAAAAGGAACCCTGCATGGGGGAAGAGCGGGAAGATAGAGACCTGTTGCTGATTGAAATATGGCGACAGGAATGGAGAAACGACCGATGCGGGATCCACACTCCACACCAATGGACTTGCCATCATTAGAACGATTGTCATGATCAGCGTTGTCACGACGAACCTTCCCGGAGTCCGGGCGAGAAGAATCACCACCTGTAGCAGCAAAATGCTGACGGCTAAACAATGCAGGACGTCCACCTGGAAGAACTGGGCATATTCTCCGGGGGCGGTGTCGTGCACCAGCTTTGTGAAAGAGAAGAACGGAAAGTGTAGCGCGTAACCGAGCAGGAGAAGCAAAAACATCTTTGTGACACGTTTCAGCAGAGGCCGACCCAAAACGAGGAATTCATTCCACCGCTTCTGGGTTGCAACAATGAATGCGTAACCTGCGACAAAAAGGAAGATGGGTGCGGTAAAACCTCTGACGGCATCGTACAGGCGGAAGATCTCCGTTGTGCGGGCATCCATACTGAGCACGGAGTCGATGCTGTGTCCCACTACCATGACGACCACGGCAAAGCCGCGGAGGTAGTCCAGGAAATGGATGCGGTATGAAGAATCCATAACAAAAATCCCGCGTGGAGAACGGGATGACCAGTACACGTTGGTATCGGTGAGCTGTTACTCGCCGATTTTGTCTTTGATGATTTGTTCCAGTTCGTCGAGATCGACCGGCTTCGTAATGTAGGCCGCACCGCCAATCTCCTGCCCGAACTTCTTTGCGTAATAGTCGTCCACCCCCGTGAGGAAGACAAACGGGAGGGATTGGTATTCCGCCTCCTTCTTTACTTCCTGGAAGAGCTCGAACCCATTCGTCCCCGGCATCACAAGGTCGGACACTACGATGCTCGGCTTCAGCGAGTGGATGGCCTTGATTGCGGCTTCCGCTCCTTCCACCGTCTTGACATTGTACCCACGATCCACCAATCCCACCTTCGTGGCCTTCAAGATCGATGGTTCGTCATCAACGAGGAGTATGAGTTTGTTTTTCAGCATGGACAACGAATCTCTGTGTGAATGTCAGCCAAAATATCCGCATTTCGGGGACGAAAAGCAATAACGCCAATTCTCGGTTCGGTTTGAGGCTATCCCCGGAATTGCGAACTACACAAACGGGAGACGCACCACCTCCTCTACCAAGTCGACACATAACTCCGCACTGGCGACGGCGCCTTCGATGGTCGCTGGAAAGCCCGTCCTCGTCCAATCACCGGCCAGAAACAGGTTGGGGATCGCTGTCCTTTGTGGGGGGCGGAGACGTTCGTTCGATGGAGTGCAGGAGAAGGTTGCGCGCTTCTCTCGAATCACCACCGTCTGCCGCGGTTCCACATCAGTGTCCGGATACACACTCCGCAGATCCTCGACTGCAATCCGCACGAGTTGTTCGTTCGTCATGCCCGCGTAGTCATGTGCCGCGCTGATCACGGTGGAAATGTGGCCACCTTTCCCCTGTTCACCATTTATCAGACGCTTGTTGAAGATCCATTGGATGCGCCGGCCAATCACCCCCACCACTTCGTGTTTCATCCAATCGCGTTCATACCAGAGATGAATGGACACGATCGGAGAAGACTCCAGTGAAGAAAGGGCGGCATTCATGTCTGCGGCCAGTGGTGTTCCGGCGAGGAGCGGAACCAACTTGTAGGAAGGAACAGTCAGGATCACCGCGTCACTGGAAATGGGAGTGTTGCCGCGGAGACGGACACCGATAGCACGGTCACCGCGGATATTCACGCCATCCACGTCCACGCCACACAGAACCTTGCCACCGCCGCGGGTGATGTACTTCTGCGCTCCCTGCGCGTACAATTGGCTGAGGCCAACACGGGGAATAGCCAGTGCTGCATGGCGATGACCACCGAGGAATGCCATCTTGAGGGATCGGACGAACACCGCCGCCGATGCCCGCTCAATGTGTTCGTTCATGATGGAAACACCCAGAGGCTCCCAGAACGACATCTTGCACTCTCTCGATTGCTCCAGAGAGTCCAACCATTGTGCGATCGTCATGTCGCAAAGTGCCGTGTCTTCCGGATTCAATGTCAGAAGTGCTATACCTGCTCTGAGTAGCCGCAGCCGATCCCGCAGCGAAAAAAGAGAGAAGCCGAGGATGCCCCAGACAAAGTGGAACGGAGATGGAAGAGAAGGAAGACGAAGCTCGTGGAATCCGCGTGCGGGGTGATGAAAGAGAAGCGACGGATTGTGTTGGACGGTTACCAGGTCTCGCGTCCCGATCATGTCGAGAAAGCGCATCGCTCGTTCATACCCTGCGATCAGGACATGCTGACCGTTGTCCACCGTCTCTCCGGTTGTCGCATCAACGAACGAATATGCGCGACCGCCGAGGGCGGGCTTTTGCTCCAGCACGGTAACCATGACTCCCCGGGCGGTGAGCAGGACTCCCGCCGCAAGGCCGCTGATACCGCCGCCCACTATGATGACGTGCGGGCGCATCCGTCAGCGTTCGAAAGATGACATGAACACTCCCTGCATCAGGAGTACTTCAACTGATGACTGAGCCAGTAACGGAAGGTGATCAACAACTTGAGGAATCGGGGAAGAGAAATGCGTCGTTCGAAGACGTTATAGTTCGACCGTTCGATCCGCCGGAGAAGATGGGCATAGATTGACCACATAATACGCGCGGCAAAGAAGTGGTGCTTATCTTCATCCTTCAGTGCATCGTGAGCCAGGTCGAAATACTCCCGGGCACGATCACACTCAAAGCGCATCAGGTTGATGAACTCCTCTGTGTACCGGCCATGCAACAAATCGTCCTCGGTGTACCCGAACCGCCGCATGTCTTCCAGCGGGATGTAGATCCTCCCCTTTTTGGCGTCATCCTGGACATCGCGAATAATGTTTGTCAACTGGAGTGCAATGCCGAGGTTGATGGCATAGTCGCGGGTTGATTCGTTCTTGTAGCCGAAGATCTGCCGGCACATCAGTCCGACCGTAGATGCAACCAGGTAGCAGTACTCACGCAGGTCGTCGAATGTCTCGTAACGGTTCTTGGTGAGGTCCATCTCCACGCCGCGGATGAGCTCGTAGAAATGTTCAATGGGGATGTTGAACCGACGGGCAGTGGCGCTGAGCTGGTTGAGGATAGGATAGTCGGACTCTCCGCGAATAGCGCGTGCAAGCTCCCGGCGCCATTTCCGTAGCATCTCTACTTTCCGCACTTCATCGGCGCCGTCGTCCACGATGTCGTCTGTAAAGCGACAGAACGCATAGACGGTCTTGATTGCCTCCCGCTTGTGCTTCGGCAAAACCGAGAATGAGTAGTAGAAATTTGTATTAGTGTTTTTTGCTATCGTCACCGTGGATGCGGTCATAACCCCCTGCGAGTTATTGCCCGAAGAAGAATCCCCAGCGCATCCCCCCTGGAGAGCGCCGGGCGCCGGTGCAGAATCTGACCACCGAGTCGCTCGACTTTCTTCAGAATGGACATCCCCCCCAGCCACGTGAGGCGGAGCTCGAACCTGAGGTCCGGCGCCGCCACAGAGAGGAGCGGCTTCCCGGCGGTGAACAATGTCTTCGTCCGCTCCAGTTCACACGCCAGCACGTCGAAGAACGGTTTGTTGGTTCTGCCCGCGCGAAGATCCGCTTCAGTATAACCAAATCGCTCAAGATCTTCAAGAGGAAGATAGAGCCGTCCCTTCGGCCAATCGACAGAGAGGTCCTGCCAGAGATTCACAAGCTGGAGCGCCGTGCAGATCTTGTCCGAAAGTGTGAGGTGACGCTCCTCTATGTCGTTGAATATATACAGCACCAGCCGCCCCACGGGGTTGGCGGAGTGCTTGCAATAAAAGAGCAGATCCGAGAAAGTGGGAAATCGTTGAAGCGTAACATCCATCCTGAAGGCAGTTAACAAATCCTTGAGCAGTTGTCGTGGAATGCCGCATCGGGCAACGGTCTCCCCAAGCGCAACAAACACCGGATCGCTCGCCACACCTTCGCAGCATAAATCGAGCTTTCGTTCCCATTCGTCAAGCATTCGTAGACGTGTCGTCGGCGAGTTGTCTCCCTCATCTGCAATATCATCGGCAGTGCGTGCGAAGGCGTAGATGCTCGCAATGAGGGGCCGCTTCTCTTTGGGCAAAAAAAGAGACGCTACCGGGAAGTTCTCATAGTGACGTCGTGCGATTTCTTCACAATGACGGAATGCTCGGTGAATATCGCTGGGGTCCCTGACTGGTCTCGGTGCCAGGGAGAGATCAGTTGAAGTAATGCCGGCTCTCGCCTCCTTCCTCGTTACCGGGCAGCGGGGAGCCGTGGTGGTGAATCATTTTCCGTTCCTTCCCATCATGCTCGAACACGTTGGTCGTCGCGAGAAAACCCGATCGGACGGTCAAACCTTCCACGTAGGCAATCTCCTCGATCAGGACGACAATCCCAAGGGTCCCGCGGACCTCCGTCATCATATTCCGCAGGGTGAACTTTCATCCTAACCCAACTTGAGAAAATATTCTCCCAGCTTTGTCGAACCTCTCCCCACCCAACGATTGGAGGCCAGCCGGGGTGAATGCATTTTACCGTTGGCTGGTGCGACCAGATTGCGTCGACAGTAAGAATGTCTCCATGCTCGAACGCTTCATAGAACCGGGCGTTCTGGAAGAGTAGTGCGTCTGTCTGTTTCATGGCGGGACCAGGTCCGTGTGACCCGCAGAATATATTCAATCAGGTTGCGAATATCAACGCGAGGGTGGCTGTAACTCCTTGTTTATCCTTGCTCTTTAAGGGTTTTACTCGTATATTTTTTGCACTTGCACTCTCTTCACCTGCTCCACTCCTTCCTTGCGTACGCACGCAGGTGATATTTACATTCTTGGAGAGCGTTCGCACATGGCGGGATAGCTCAGCTGGTTAGAGCAATGGAATCATAATCCATGTGTCGGGGGTTCGAATCCCTCTCCCGCTACATTGGACAATCGGTCGTACTCCCCTTTGATGAACAGATACCGACACCGGTCCGCGTCAGTTGACCCCTTCTCTGATGGGACACACTTGCTGATGACGGTACGTATCACGAAGGGGAATTTTTCTTAGGGGGAACAACTACAGACCATGTTCTCGTCAAGAGCGTTTCTTAACCGGTTCCATGAGTTCAGCCGCCGACGGCGGCTGATCGAAGAACGGAACAAGATCGTGGCGGCAGTCAGCGGGGGGGCGGATTCGACTGTGCTGTTGGATCTGCTTGCAAAGGAGCAGGAAGCCTTCGGGCTGACGATTATTGTCGCTCATTTCAACCATCAGCTGAGGGGAAGCGAGTCGGAGGGCGACGAACTTTTTGTGGCGCAGCGTGCGCGCCATTACGGTTTTGAGCTGTACGTGGAGCGGGCAAATACCGCAGAGTATGCACGACATAACAAGCTCGGCATCCAGGAAGGCGCCCGAAAGCTCCGATATGACTTCTTTGAAAAGCTCCTCGTCTCCAGCGGTTTTGACAAGATTGCCACCGCCCACAACGCAGACGACAATGCCGAGACCATCCTGTTGAACCTGTTCCGCGGTGCAGGAGTGCAGGGACTGTCGGGCATCCCGATTCTTCGTGAGGATCGAAAAATCATCCGTCCGCTCCTGTTCGCGCAGCGGAGCGAGATCGAGGAATATGCGACCGCTGAGCAACTGACCTTCCGGACCGACTCGTCGAACGAGAAGGATACGTACACGCGCGAGCTGGAGGCCTTTCTGACCTACACCGCGCGACAGAACTTTGAGCTGATGATTGCCAAACGGACCGATGAAGAAATGCATCTCTCCATCCCCAGGCTCCGTAGCAATCCGGTCCTGCTGCAACAGTATATCGTAATGCTGGCCGGCGACCAGTTCGCTCACCGGAAACTCGAGTACGAACAGGTCAACGCCATTCTCGAATTGACAGAAGGGCTGACGGGGTCGTGGGTAGCTCTCTCCAAAGAATATGTAGTGTTCCGCGACAGGGAGCATCTCGTGATGCGGAAGACCGAGCCGGTCTCCGACTTCAAGATCGTGGTTCAACCGAATCACCGGTATGAATTCAACAAGTTCCGGTTCTCGTCGGAAGTCATGGAGGAAAGCAACGTGACGCTTAACGGTCACGGCGGCGCTGAGTATGTGGACGCGGACAGGATTGAATCGGGCGAGCTTGTGCTCCGTACCTGGAGTGAAGGCGACGCGTTTGTCCCTCTGGGTATGAAGACCAAGAAGAAAATCAGCGACTTCTTCGTCGACGCTAAGATTCCCATCTACGAGAAGCACCACATCCCGATCCTCGAAACGCGGGACGGGCAGGTTGTGTGGGTGTGCGGCCAGAGGATCGACGACCGGTTCAAGATCACGAGCGATACGAAGCGGGTAATGAAGCTGGAATTTTCACGTGCCACAGACAAGGCGAATGACAAGAAACGTTAGGGTAAACGGCTACCGCTTCGTCGTCATGATCAGTGAACGGCGCATTAAGACGAGGGTCAGGCAACTCGCACGGCAGATCGCCAAGGACTACAAAGGAAGCGTCCCGGTCTTCATCGGGATCCTCAACGGCTCG
This sequence comes from Bacteroidota bacterium, assembly GCA_016844425.1. Next base: position 5,052 of record JAERML010000069.1, on the reverse strand, counting down.
TTTATCTTCTTTGCAGACCTCATAAGGGAAGTGACCATCGAATGCGAGATGGATTTCCTCAAACTTTCCAGTTACGGCGACGCTAAGATCAGCTCCGGTAATGTCCGGATGCTCAAGGACTTGAACTGTCAGGTAGAGGGGAGAGACATCATCATCGTCGAGGATGTTGTGGATTCAGGTCTGTCGATGGAATACATCAGAGCCCTGATTCTGAAACAGAACCCCCGGACGTTCCGGGTTGTTACATTGTTGTATAAGAAGGAAGCGGTCAAGAGTCCCATCCATCTGGATTATGTCGGCTTCACCATCCCGCGTGACTTCGTGATCGGATACGGTCTCGATTACGCACAAAGGATGAGGAATTTGAAGGCGATATACAGGCTATCTGAAAATACCAAGGCAAAGGCCAAGGCGTAAGAGAGGAACAGGAGAAAGTTCATGCAAGACAACAAGAAATCTGAGAACAGCAATTCCCGATTCAGCGGTGACAAGAAGCGCGGCTTCCAGCGTCCGGGCAAGGGAAGGCGCCCCGGGTCCAATCGCCCGGATGACGATTTTAACTGGAACAAGGTCCTCAAGGTGGTCCTGAGTTGGTCGGCAATTATTCTGCTGGTCTTCCTGGTGATGACTCTGTTCAAGGGGACCGAGCCAACCGAAGTTGAGGTGACGTATTCCGAGTACCGGGCCTTTCTGGAAAGCGGCGATATCGTCGAGGCCACGATCATGAAATCGGAACTCACCAACTACGACTTCCACGGCACTCTGAAGGAGTCTCGGCGGATCTCCCGTGGCGGCAAGGAGGTGACCTTTCAGAAATTCAAGCTGACTCTCCCGATTCTCGATAGCGCCGTTATTAAAGAGTGGACGGAGCGTGACCTGAAATTCTCCGTTGTGAAGGAAGATAACACCTGGATCAGTGCCCTCATCGGTGCATTGCCATGGGTCTTGTTGCTCGTGGTCTGGCTGATCATCATGCGACGCATGCAGGGGGGCGGGCCCCGGGGAATCTTCTCATTCGGCAAGAGCCGTGCAAAGATGCTGACCGAAGGAGCATCGAAGATAACGTTCCTTGACGTAGCTGGCGCCGATGAGGCGAAGCAGGAACTGATGGAGATCATCGAGTTCCTGAAGGAACCGACCAAGTTTCAGAAGCTGGGGGGAAAGATTCCCCGCGGCGTTTTGCTGCTTGGCCCTCCGGGTACCGGCAAGACTCTCCTTGCCCGCGCCGTGGCAGGTGAAGCAGGCGTTCCGTTCTTTTCCATCTCCGGCGCGGACTTCGTCGAGATGTTTGTGGGCGTCGGGGCAAGTCGTGTTCGTGACCTGTTCGAGCAGGGGAAAAAGAGCGCACCCTGCATCATCTTCATTGACGAGATCGATGCCGTGGGCCGGCACCGCGGTGCCGGACTGGGCGGAGGCCACGACGAACGCGAGCAAACACTGAACCAACTTCTCGTGGAGATGGACGGGTTCGAGCAAAATAGCGGTGTGATTATTATTGCCGCCACCAACAGACCGGACGTGCTCGACCCGGCCCTGATGCGCCCCGGCCGATTCGACCGCCAGGTGGTGGTCGACCGACCTGATGTGAGAGGGCGGGAAGGCATTCTGCGGGTCCATACCAAGAACATTCCGCTTGCCGAAGATGTGAAGCTGGAGACCCTCGCCAAGGGGACACCCGGCCTGGCCGGAGCGGAACTGGCAAACCTCGTAAACGAAGCAGCACTCCTCGCTGCGCGCCGGAACGACAAGGCAGTTTCCATGCAACATTTTGAAGAGGCAAAGGACAAGGTGATGATGGGGATGGAACGCAAGAGCATGATTATCTCGGAGAAGGAGAAGAAGATCACCTCGTATCACGAGATCGGCCACGTGCTCGTGTCCAAAATGATTCCGGAGTCCGACCCCGTCCACAAGGTGACCATCATCCCGCGCGGAAGGGCCCTGGGCCTTACGACGTATCTTCCCATTGACGAGAAGCACTCGTATTCAAAGGGATACCTCGAGGCAATGATCAGCTATTTGCTGGGAGGACGGGCAGCGGAGAAAATCATTTTTAACGACTACACAACCGGGGCAGGTAACGATATCGAGCGAGCAACCGAACTTGCCCGCAAGATGGTGTGCGAATGGGGAATGAGTGAGAAGCTGGGACCCCTTACCTACGGCCAGAAAGACGAGGAGATTTTCCTCGGCCGGCAGATTACGCGACAACGAAACTTCAGCAGCCATACGGCCATCCTTATCGACGAGGAAGTGAAGAAGATCGTCACCAACGGTGCGAAGCGCGCAGAGAAGATCCTGACCGAGCACATGGATACGCTGCATCGGTTGGCGGCTGCCTTGCTGGAGCGCGAGATCCTCGATGCATCAGAAATCGATCTCGTCATCAATGGTGGGGATCTTCCTCCGTTGGAGAAGCGCGGCAACGGACAGTCCTCCGGCACGCACCAGGCCGGAAGCGATGCACGCACCGGTGAAGGTTCCGGCGCCAAGAAATGAATGACCTTCCGAATGTCGAGCAGAGCTACGGGGTCGAGCTCGTTCGCAAGGCGATCCACCTCTGCTCGCTTTCCATCCCCATCGTGTACTCATTTATCTCACAATCAACGGCACTTGCGATCCTGGTGCCGCTGACGCTTGTGGTTGGCCTCGCTGATCTTGCCCGGTTGTTCCATCCCCCGGTCGGGCACTTTTATTACGAGTACTTCGGCTGGCTCCTCCGCGCCCACGAGCGAGATGGAGAGCGGCGCCGGCTGAATGGGGCAACGTATGTTCTCCTTTCCGCCACACTCTGTGTGGTGATTTTTCCCAAGCTCATTGTCATCACGGCGTTTTCCATTCTCATTATCTCGGACACGCTCGCGGCGCTTGTCGGGCGGAAGTTTGGCCGTCACCAGTTTCTTGGGAAGAGCCTGGAAGGCACCGCAGCTTTCTTCCTGAGCGCTCTCGTGGTGGTGCTCATCACTCCCAAGGTTGAGTATTTGTTCATCGAGTATCTGATCGGCGGGTTCGGCGCCTTATCCGGCGCGGTCGTGGAAGCCATTTCCATCGCGGTGGACGATAACCTCTCTATACCGTTGAGCATTGGCGCGGTGATGTGGCTCCTTTATCTTTTCCTTGCTCCCGGCATCCAGATCACAGCACTCGACAAACTCCTCTAGCGCTCTTACCATGGTTTCTTCTTTCCGGCAACGACGGATCTACCTCTCCGGCGGTATGGAATATTCGGCCGATGAAGGGCGTGACTGGCGATCCTCTCTCCAGCAATGGCTCGAAGGGGAACTGCTGTGCAAAGTCTTCAATCCCAACGTGGAGAGCGAGCGATACTTTGCCGAGCATCTGCCCAAGGGAGACTTCAGAGCACTGAAGGCATCTGACCCCGAGACCTATAAGCGTTTGGCGGAAGGATTGGTGATGCTCGACTGTGGCGAGATTGCCTCGCGCACAGATCTGGTAATCTGCTATTGGGACGACGCTGCAATGCGCGGCGCAGGAACAAAGGGGGAGCTCACAATCGCAAAGTACTTCGGCAAGCCTGTCTTCATGGTCACCTCCATTCCATGTACCGATATCCCGGGCTGGGTGCTGGGGTGCATCACGCGAACATTCTCTTCGTTTGACCAACTAAAGGTGTTTCTCAGCGCGAGGAATTAAGCAGAAAGACAACAGGAAAAACCTTCCCTTGACAATCGTTCTTGGCGGAAGGAGGGCAAGATGAATAAGAGTTCTCTGTGTCTTCTGTTTCTACTTCTCAGCACCATTGCACACCCCGCAACCGGTCAATCGCTGTGGAGCATACAGCCGGAAGCCGTGGACTATGCCACCGTTGGGATTAAGCCATCGGAATTCGATTCGACGGAGCCTGGGCGGAGTGAGATCATTGCGCGAATCAAGACGCTCATGCAAGAGGAGCCCGCACTCAAGTATCCTCGGCCAAAAGGTGCGTACAATACTGGAAGAACGACGACCGGCCCGGGTATTTTGAGGTTGAGTGGGATGGAAAAAACGACGCCGGGGTTAGAGTAGGGAGCGGCGCTTACTTCTATAGGGCGGAAGCGACTTCATCCTCCGGGGAGCGACGGTTTTCCGAAATGAAAAAGATGGTGGTCGTGAAGTGACCTTTCGGGCTGTACCTCCGGTACAACAACAGCAGAGCCTCTCGGGCAACCGGGGAGGTTCTGCTTTTTCTTCCAAAACTGCTTACATAGTTTACTTGACGAAAAGCTCTCCCACACGAACAATTTTCACGTTTTCTGCTTTGATTCGCAGAGGAAACGTGCTGATCTCCTGATCCTCCGACAATACAGATTCCGGCTTGGGTGATTTGTAAGTGATGGGACTCGGCGCATCGCTCAGCAGCGCATCTTTGAACGCCTGTGCGTCCTTCGTGACGATGGCAATCTGCATGTTCTGATATTGCCAGTGTTTCTTGATCGCGGCATTCACGTCGGCCAGCGTCAGCTCACTCATCATCTTCCGGAAGGTCTGCAGGTGACTCCCGTTGAGCGCGTAGAACTTGTCATCGATGGCATAGCCGAGCCTCTCCATCGTCGTCGGCGCGTAGTGGAGAACGTACTTCGCAAGGAACCCTTTCGTGAGCGTGAACTCACTCTGCGACATGCCGTTGTCCACCAGTTTCTTGAACTCCCGCAGCGCTGCCCGCAACGCAAAATGCCTGGTCTCGTTGGGCACAGGCCTGATCCAGATCTCGAAGATCTGTTGTCGACGTCCAACGTTCTGCGGTGGCATCTGTAAGCCGCCACCATTTGGGAAATTCTCAATGTATGAGTAGTCGCCGTAGTTCAACCCTCGCTTCTCGCGAATCACCTGGTACAAGTGACTGCTGGAGTTGCGGTGCTCTCCCAGCCATGCGTTCGCAATGGCAAGCGCATACCACTCTTTCGTACCCCGCACGATATTGATCGGGAAGCCCAAGCTGATTGCCGTGGAGGCTGCATCCTTGTCGACGATGCTGACGTGTAGCCCATCGATCGGTTGCGGTTGTGGCTTCGCGACCTGTGTAGTCACCCCCGCGGGAAGAGCCTGCAAATC
>JAERML010000284.1 GCA_016844425.1 Bacteroidota bacterium | reverse complement strand
CATCCCGCGCCTGGGTATACGCACGGGCTTCCCGGAATTGAGATTGCGTCGGGTTCGCTCGGGCAGGGGATGTCCATCGCCGTCGGGTGCGCTCTCGGTTTGCGAATGGACCGCAAGCCAAACCACGTGTATGTTCTGCACGGTGATGGGGAGCTTGATGAAGGTCAGGTGTGGGAAGGGATTATGACGGCCGGCCATTACAATCTTGAGAATCTGACGGCTATTGTCGATCGAAATTTCTGCCAGATCGATAACCGAACCGACAAGGTGATGGAACTGGAGCCGCTGGCCGATAAGTGGCGGGCATTTCGCTGGAATGTCATCGAATGCGATGGCAACAATGTGGAGGAGTTCCTCAACGCCATGGAGAAGGCGCGAAACTTCAAGGGGAAGCCTTCCGTGGTCATAGCGAAGACATTCATGGGACGGGGCGTGTCGTTCATGGAGGACGACTACCGCTGGCACGGCGTGCCACCAAACATCGAGCAGGGTAAACAGGCGTTGGGTGAACTACCGCCAACAAGATTCGGTGACTTTATAGAATTTGAGTGGGAGAAATCTGTACCCGTTCTCGCCAAGTAGTCGGGCTAGATTTAAGACCATCTTTCACAGTGGATGCGTGATGAAAAGAATCGAAAGCAAGGGAGAAAAAGCGACACGCCAGGGTTTTTCCGATGCAATCATGGAGTTGGGTGCTGAGAATCCGAATGTTGTTGTACTTGGCGGCGATGTGAGTGGTTCAGTCAAAGTCGATGCATTTGCCAAAGCTTACCCCGATCGGTTTTTCTCCGTTGGCGTTGCCGAGGCAGACATGATGGGGATTGCTGCCGGCCTCGCACTCGTGGGCAAGATTCCGTTCGCCTCGGCCTATGGAGAGTTTGCGGCCGGTCGCCCGTTCGACCAGATCCGGCAATCACTTGCGTACAGCAAAATCCCCGTCAAGATCTGCGCGTCGCATTGCGGCATCACCGTTGGACCCGACGGGGCGACCCACCAATCATTGGAGGATGTCGGCCTTATGCGCATCCTACCGCACATGACGGTGATCTCTCCCTGCGACTACCTGGAAACAAAACGTGCTGTGAAAGAATCGCTCTCGATTACCAAGGGGCCCGTTTACATCAGGTACTTCCGTGATAACACCCCGATGTTCACCGATGAGTCGACCCCATTTCAGATTGGCAAGTCCAACACGCTCATCGATGGAACCGACGTTACGATCATTGCTTCCGGGTTACAAGTGTGGGAGGCAATCCAGGCGGCGGAGACGCTTCACGCGGAGGGAATCTCTGCCCGCGTCATCAACATGCACACAATCAAGCCGCTCGACAAAGAGGCCATTCTGCGCGCCGCAAAAGATACCGGAGCAATCGTTACCGCGGAAGATCATCAGATCCATTGCGGACTGGGAAGCGCGGTCGCCGAGTATCTCGTCCAGACGCTTCCCACGCCGCAGGAGTTTGTTGCAGTGAACGATACGTTTGGAGAAAGCGGGAAAGGGCCCGAGCTGATGAAAAAATACGGAATCGCCAAGGACGATATTGTCCGTGCGGCAAAGAATGTGCTGAAGAGAAAGAAGTAGGAGAGAGTATGAAATCCAGGGCATTGATTGTAGGCATCGTAGTGCTGCTTCCGTTTATCGGTGGCGCCTTGTTGGGTTATAGCATAGGACAAAACTCCGGACCGGAGGAGAAATTTTCCCCGGCCTTCGATGGTGCGCCATTCGAGAACGCGCAGACAGCAGCGTTCAATCCCCAGACAAGGGATTCGGTCAATGATCTCGTCAGCGTCTCACGACGGAATGCGATAACAAAAACAGTTGCCGCTGCCAGCCCGGCGGTGGTGGGTATCAACGTCATCGAGCTGCGGCAGTTCCGCCAGTGGTCGCCATGGGGAGACGACCCGTTCTTCCGTCAGTTCTTTGGAGACAGGGTATACACACAACAGGTTCCCTCACTGGGTTCCGGCTTTTTTATCTCTCCGGATGGGTACATCCTCACCAACGACCACGTCGCAGGGAACGCCAAAAAAATTACTGTCACGCTTACCAACGGTGACAAGTACGATGCGGAGTTGATCGGCACCGACCTGATCTCTGATATCGCCCTGCTGAAGATCGATGGCAAAAGCCTTCCGTACATCAAGCTTGGCAATTCGGACGACGTGATTATTGGGGAGTGGGTGATTGCCTTCGGAAATCCGTTCGGGTTGTTCGACATCAACGATAAACCGACGGTGACGGTGGGAGTGGTGAGCTCAACCGGTATGAAGCTCAACACGCAGGGTGGTCGCGTCTACCGCGGGATGATTCAGACGGATGCCGCGATTAATTCCGGCAACAGCGGAGGGCCGCTCGTGAACAGTGTGGGCGAAGTTATCGGCATCAACGCAGTGATCTATACGCCAAACCAGGGAAGCATCGGGCTTGGATTTGCCATTCCCATCAACCGTGTCAAGACCATTGTCGCTGAACTAAAGAAAAGCGGAAAGATCGAACGGGATTACTGGACGGGGCTGGAAGTCCAGACTGTGGATGCACGAGTTGCCCGCTACTTCGGATTGGATAAAGTGGAGGGAGTCATCATCAGCGACGTACAGAAGGGAAGCCCGGCAGACCGAGCAGGCTTCAAAGTGGGCGACATCATTCTCGAAGCAAACGGCGAGAAAATCATGGACGACGCAACCCTGATCTCTGTAATTGACGATGCCAAGGTTGGTGACGTCGTACGTATGAAAATCCT
>JAERML010000283.1 GCA_016844425.1 Bacteroidota bacterium | reverse complement strand
GAAGCAATGAATGGCAAGATCACCAGGCGTTACCGCATCTACGACATGCAGATCTAAGGGTATACCCTGCTCGCACTGACCTTACTAAGGATTCAAATGCCGATCAACAAAGTTGAAAAAATCTGGATGAATGGAACGCTCGTGAACTGGGAAGATGCGAAAGTCCACGTGTTGACACATGCCATGCACTACGGCTCGAGCTGGTTCGAAGGCATCCGCTGTTATGAAACGAAACGGGGCTCGGCGATTTTTCGCCACGAGGCTCATCTGCAGAGGTTGTTTGATTCGGCGAGAATGTATCGGTCAATTGTTCCGTATACGATGCAGCAATTGAAAAACGCGGTGAAGGAAACCATCCGAGTCAACCGCATGAAATCCTGCTATATCCGACCTCTGGCGTATCGCGGGTACGGGGAGGTGGGAGTTTTCCCTCTCGGGTGCCCTGTGGATGTGATGATTGCTGTCTGGGATTGGGGGGCGTATCTCGGAGGCGAAGCGCTCGACCGCGGAATCGATGTCTGCGTCTCGTCGTGGAGCCGGCCGGCGCCCAACACGTTGCCGACGATGTCGAAGGCCGGGGGAAATTACCTGAGCTCCCAGTTGATCAAGATGGAGGCTGTTGCAGACGGGTATGCCGAGGGGATCGCCCTTGACGTTGCAGGATATATCAGTGAAGGAAGCGGCGAGAATATTTTTGTCGTCCGCGATGGCGTCGTTCACACACCGCCGTTGATCTCCGCTATTCTCCCCGGGGTTACGCGCTCGTCCGTCATCAAGCTTATGGAGACAGCGGGCCTGCGTGTTGTGGAGGGACTCATACCGCGCGAGATGCTGTACATTGCTGACGAAGTGTTTTTCACAGGAACAGCGGCCGAAATCACTCCCGTTCGCTCGATCGACAAGATGAATGTCGGAGACGGGAAGCCGGGTCCGGTTACGAGGAAGCTGCAGGAGATGTTCTTTGATGTCGTGCGAAATGGGAACGATACGTATCAATGGCTGGATTTTGTCTACGATTGATGGAGAGCTCTCGTGACACACTCAACGACCGGTAGTGCACTCTGGAGAAACCTTTTCTCCGGAAAAAGCGTTCAGGAGGGAAGCACCGAGTCGGTGCTGAGCAAGGTGCCCGCGTTTACGGACCTTTCCACCCGTGAACTTCGAGGCGTCGCCGCCATTGTTCATAAGCGGGAGTACAAGGCGGGTGAACCGGTGTTCTATCAGGGAGATCCGGGGCTCGGGATGTACATCATCCAGGAGGGAGAAGTCTCGATCCGAATTGCAGAACACGAGGGAGAGGATAAGGAACTCGCCGTTCTGACGGAAGGGGACTTTTTCGGCGAGCTTGCGCTCCTCGATGAATCGCCGCGGTCCGCGTCCGCTGTCTGCCATACGGACTGCCTGCTCATCGGATTTTTTCGAACCGACCTGTTCGAACTCATTGAGCAGAAAACCGACCTGGGCAACAAGATTGTGCTGAAGCTCGCGGAAATTCTGGCTCTCAGGCTTCGGAAGACGGACAAGGAACTTTCCAAAGTCCGGGGCCAGCTCGACCGCCTGGAGTCACGACATGAGAGCGATGTACCGGCCGCATCGGAGGATCATCATGGCAAAGACAAAAAGACGACACCCGGCCCGTAAGGTGCGAAGCGCGCCGCGCCGCACCAGGCGCACACAACCGAGGATTGAGTTACGTCGAATCCTTGTGCCGATAGACTTTTCGGATCATTCGAAGAAAGCCCTCCACTACGCCATACCGTTTGCTGAGCAATTCAAATCTTCCATTGACCTGCTGTATGTCGTCGAACCGACGATCTACCCCGCCGACTTCAGCTTCGGTCAGGTTGGATTTCCGTCCGTCGAAGATGAGCTTCGTCAGCGGGGCGGGGAGGAACTCCAGGCCCTCATCACGAACGAAATCGGGACCCGTGTGGAGTCCCGTTGTGCCGTGCGGACAGGAAAGGCATTCAACGAAATCGATCAGTACGCGAAAGATGAAGGAATCGACCTCATTGTCATCGCGACGCATGGTCACTCAGGGATGGAACATGTCCTCTTCGGAAGCACGGCCGAGAAGGTGGTGCGATATGCCCCATGTCCCGTTCTGGTAGTACGACTGACAGAAAAGGAATTCGTGAAACTATAGAGTGTACTACCTAATTCAACTTTCAACAATCAACAAGAACGGAGAGGGGATATGGAGAAGAGAACGAGTCTGTTGGTATTTGCCCTGGTGCTCATTGTCGGATCGTCTCTGATTGCTCAGGAACAGGTCGGCACGATCAGTCCTGCGAAACCGAAGATCGGGGACGAGGTGATCATCACCTACAATGCGACGGCGAAGGCGGCCGTGCTCGGCTCGGCGAAAGAGATCTCGGCTGAGGTGCTTGTCTCGAAAAATGCCGGCGTACCGGAGCTGTTTGAATTGCCCATGAAAAAGGATGGGAAATCATGGAAGGCCGGCTTCAAGCTGACCGATGACAAAGCGCGCATTCTACTGTTGCGGTTTGTTTCGGGCGACAAGAAAGACGACAACGGCGAAAATGCGTGGCTGATAATGGTCTACGGGTCCAACGGGATACCCCTCGAAGGGGCCAATTTGGCAAGAGGAACCATCCTTCGATCGGGTTCAGTGGTCGATTACAAGGTCACAAAAGATGCCGAAGGTGCAGGGGCCGCAATTGCTAATGAGCGAGAACTGTATCCCGCGAACTATGCCGCCTTGTTTCTTCAATGGACTTTGA
>JAERML010000068.1 GCA_016844425.1 Bacteroidota bacterium | reverse complement strand
AGTCGGGGGCGGATGTTGGCCAGCCGCTTTTCGTCGGTATCCATTGCGATCAACACACCCGTGTTGTTCATGAGAGCAGCAAGGTGCACCGTCTTCCCCCCTCCACCAGCACAAGCGTCCACAATGGTTTGACCCGGTCGAACGTTCAGCAGCATGGACAGAAGCTGGCTCCCCTCGTCCTGCATTTCAAAGAGTCCTTCCTTGTACGACGGGTGGGCATTAACATTAATGCGCTTCTCCAGTTTGAGGCCAAACGGGGAGAGTAAGGTTCTTACAGTTGTAACCCCTTCGTTCGCCAGACGTCTCTGGCATTCGTCCACTGTTGTCTTCAGCGTGTTAATCCGAATGGTCGTTGGTGCAGGACCGTTCAACGCCTTACAAAGTTTTTCGGCCTCACTTGCTCCGAAACGATCAACCCACTCCTTCACGATCCTGTCAGGAAAGGAATGGATGATCCCGAGATGCGCAACCGGGTTTGCCGACATTGGTGGTGCTGCGACAACGGTTGCCATTGTTGTAAGCGCATCCATGCAATTGATGTCTGGCATATACACGCGCCATAGGCCCGAAATGCCGTCATGTGCCGACCCCGGGTCTTCGCGGAGAATTCTGATGGCATAGGCCGCGTAGTCCACAATGGCAGGACGCCGAATCGGTAGCACGTGTGCGTATTGGCGCAGCACTTCGGACCCCACAATGTCAATCAATCGGAAGTGCCGCAGCATCCCATAGATTGCTTCTGTGATAAAGCGTCGGTCCTTGGAACCAAGGTAGTGGCGTGCCCGAAAGAACTCCTTGACCACACCATCCGCAGGTTGGGTCGTTGAGCCAATCGCATCAAGAAGTTCGATCGTATGTCCGATGAGCGATGACTTCTGCATACCCAAAAATAAAGAAAGTCCGACTCAAAACCGAGAGCCGGACTAGTGTGTTCATGATGTCATCGTATCAGATGGCGATCACCGGGGCCTTGAGTTCGGAAGTCATGAGGGCCCGAGCCATGCGCGGGGTATTGTAGGATATCCCGATCTGTCCTTCGTTGTTAATGGCAATCAGACCGCCGTACCCATCCGCCTTCCGCTCAAGGATCTTCAATCCATCGCGAACCGCCTTGTCCGGATCCCCACCGTTTCGATCCATCAAATCGATCACCGTCTTTGCCATCACCACTTTGATCATCGCTTCACCCCATCCTGTTGTGGAAACGGCGCCGACTGCATTGTCTGCATATGTGCCGCAGCCGATCAGAGGCGAGTCCCCAACGCGACCCGGATACTTGTTCGGCGTCCCTCCGGTCGAGGTCCCGGAAGCGAGATTGCCATGATGGTCGAGCGCCACTGCACCTACTGTATCCACCGGCATTTTCTTTCGTCTGAAAGCCTCCTTCGTGGATTGATGCTTTCTCCCCTGCGCTTCCCTCCACCGTTCCAACTCGCGGTTCGTAATCAAATCATCCTGGCCACACGTTCGGACTCCATGTTCACGGGCAAACCGTGTTGCTCCCATCCCGACGAGGAGAATGTGCTCGCTCTCCTCCATGATCTTCCGAGCGAGTCGGATCGGGTTCTTGACATTCTGAACGGCAGCCACCGCACCAGCCTGAAATGTCTTGCCGTTCATGATGCTGGCATCGAGTTCGATTTCTCCCGCGGCATTGATGAAGGATCCACGTCCAGCATCAAACGTATCATCGTCCTCCATCATCATAATTGCGCTCTCCACCGCATCAACAGCAGTCCCTCCCTTGTGCAAAATGGACCAGCCTGCCTTCAACGCGCGGTGGACACCCTCTCGGTGGGCCTCCACCAAGTCATCCGGAATATCCCATGCCCCTCCATGGACAACCAGTGAGATCATGAACACGTCCTTTGAGTGTGAATCGGCGAGCGTTGCTACGGGGAAAAGGTACTAAACAGACCTTCTGAAAGCAATGAAGAAAAGAAGGCTGTGACCCAGCGTAACTTCCGAATCACAGCCCCACGACTGCAGAGAATGATGGTTCAGCTCAGAGACAGGTTACTGAACGAGTTCCGACGTGAGTTTCTTCACAAACTCAATCAAACCCTGTTTATCCAGCCCAACAAGTATTGAATCTCCCTCGGAGAATTCCTCAAGAAGGATCTTCTGCGAAAGGACGTTGATGATGTGCTTCTGAATCACCCGTTTGAGAGGGCGGGCACCGAACGTCGGGTCGTATCCGAGTTTGGCAATCCAGTCCTTTGCCTCGTCGGTTACTTCAATGGTGATCCCTTTCTTCTGAAGCAGCTCTTCCACTCGCTTGAGTTGGAGCCCGACCACCTGGCGGATGTCATCTGCGTTCAGTGGTTTGAAGACAATGATTTCGTCGATCCGGTTGAGGAATTCCGGCCTGATGGTTTGTCGAAGAAGTTGGTGCAACTCCTGCCGGAGATCGGCAAAAACACGATCCCATCGCTCGCTATTCTTAAAGTCTGATGTCATCCTCTCGCGGATCAATTGGGATCCAAGGTTTGACGTCATAATGATGATTGTGTTTTTGAAGTCCACCGTACGGCCTTTGCTGTCGGTGAGACGTCCTTCGTCCAACACCTGTAAGAGAACATTGAACACATCCGGATGCGCCTTCTCAATCTCATCGAGCAACACTACAGAGTACGGCTTCCTGCGTACCGACTCTGTCAATTGGCCTCCTTCATCGTATCCAACGTAGCCCGGTGGTGCACCGATTAGTCGCGAGACGGAGAACTTTTCCATGTATTCGCTCATGTCGATACGCACCATGGCATTCTCGTTGTTGAAGAGAAACTCTGCAAGGGCACGCGCCAACTCGGTTTTCCCAACGCCGGTACTGCCAAGGAAAATGAACGAGCCAATGGGTCGTTTCTCATCCTGAAGACCCGCGCGTGAACGCCGGATTGCATCGCTCACTGCACGCCCTGCCTCGTCCTGCGCAATCACACGTTCCCGCAGCCGGTCTTCCAGATGGAGCAATCGAATGCGGTCACTTTCCAACATACGAGAGACTGGGATTCCCGTCCACTGCGCAACAATCTCGGCAATGTCCTCCGCGTCGACTTCCTCCTTCAGCATCTTTCTATCCCGCTGGACATCCTGAAGGTTTAGCGATGCTTCATTGATTCGCTTCTCGAGATTGCGGATGACGCCATACCGGAGTTCCGCAACGCGGCCCAGGTCTCCTTCCCGCTCCTTCTTCTCCGCTTCCAGCTTTGCCTGTTCAATCTCTTCCTTCATTTTTCGGATGGATTGAATCAGATCCTTCTCCACATGCCAGTGAGCCTTGAGTTCACTTCGAATCTGGTTCTGTTCCGCGATCTCCTGTTCGATGGCGGCCAGTCTTTCCTTGGACCCTTCGTCCTTTTCTCGTCGCATCGCTTCCCGTTCGATTTCGAGCTGCTTTACCTTGCGTTCCACGGCATCAAGTTCCTCCGGCATGGAGTCTATTTCGATTCTGAGTTTAGAGGCCGCCTCGTCGACGAGGTCAATTGCTTTGTCCGGGAGGAAGCGGTCAGAGATGTATCGGTGACTCAACTGCGCCGCTGCAACAATGGCGCCGTCGGTGATTCGAACCCCGTGATGCACCTCGTACCGTTCCTTCAGGCCGCGCAGAATCGAGATTGTGTCTTCCACGCTGGGCTCATCGACGAGAACAGGCTGGAAGCGCCGTTCCAGTGCGGGGTCCTTTTCAATGTGTTTCCTGTACTCATCGATGGTGGTAGCACCGATGGCGCGGAGTTCACCTTTGGCGAGGGCCGGTTTCAACATATTGGCGGCGTCCACCGATCCTTGTGCCGCGCCAGCGCCAACGAGCGTGTGTAACTCGTCAATGAAAAGAATGATCTCACCGTTGGATTCCTCTACTTCTTTCAGCAGCGCCTTGAGGCGCTCCTCAAACTGACCACGAAAACTCGTCCCTGCCACAAGCGATCCCATGTCCAACGCAACGATCCGCTTGCTCTTCAGTGTTTCAGGTACATCGCCCTGAACAATCCTATATGCAATGCCTTCTGCGATGGCAGTCTTGCCAACTCCGGGCTCCCCGATCAGCACCGGGTTGTTCTTCGTCCTGCGGGAAAGTACTTGCAACACGCGCCGGATCTCCTCATCCCGACCGATGACCGGATCCAGCTTCCCCTTTTGGGCAAGGCTGTTCAAGTCACGCCCAAATTTCTGCAACGCCTGATACTTGTCCTCGGGATTCTGGTCAGTCACGCGTTGCGAGCCACGGATTTCCTTGAGGACCTTGTAGATATCGTCGGTAGTTACACCCTGGTCCCGCAACAGCTTGCCTGCATTCGATTCCTTCGATTCCACAATCGCAAGGAGAAGATGTTCAGTACTAATGTACTCATCCTTGACGTGGCCCGCTTGACGCTGTGCGCTCTCCAATATTCTACCCACTGTCTGGGAGATGGACTGGTTACCCAGACCCGCTCCACTGACTTTGGGAAGTCTTTCCATCATTTCACTCAGCTTAATCTTGATGTAGTTCGCATTGGCTCCCACCCTCTGCAGAATAGGAACGACGGTCCCGCTCGAATCCTGCATCAGTGCCGCAAGAAGATGCTCGGACTCGATGAATTGGTTGCCATAGCTCGATGCGATTTCCTGAGCGTTCTGTACCGCTTCTTGTGATTTGAGTGTGAATTTGTTGAAGTTCATGGTTTTTCTTTTTCCTTCGTTGTTCCCTCTTCGTCCGTTCCCTCACCACTCTTTTGCTCTTCCAGTTTCTTCCCTGCCTTCTGTTCAACAATGACCTCAGCGGCGTTCTGCTTGTCCCTGGGCTGCATATCATGGAATGCAGTAATTGATGCAGCACTACTTCCCTTACCTGACATCCGACCACTGGCAATTGCAAGCAGTAGCAGGAGTGCAAGTCCGATAATAATCGCCCAAATAATTATACCCGTGAGATCCATGTCAGCACTCTCTCAAACAAAAGGCGAGGGGTCGCCTCGCCTTTACGCATCTCCGATCCATATAGGCGGAGATTCATCAGGGTGTTACGTCAACGGCTCGAGGCCGCCGGTTGCCACCCACTATGATTTACTTCTTGTCTTTGTCGTCGACCACCTCGAACTGTGCATCTTCGACCTTCTTTTCTTCGGTCTTGGAAGCACCGCCTGTCGGGCCACCTTGGGGACCTGCCTGGGGACCACCCTGTGCACTTGAGGTTGCCTGCTGATACATCTGGCTGGAAGCCTCGTTCCACGCATTGTTCAAGGTTTCCATTGCATTCTTGATGGTGCTGATGTTGCCACCTTTGATGGCCTCTTTCAGCCGCTCATTAGCGCTCTCCACCTTGCCCTTGGTCTCTGCATTGAGTTTTTCCCCGAACTCTTTCAATTGCTTCTCAGTCTGGAAAGCAAGGTTATCCGCCTGGTTCTTGGTGTCAATCTCTTCTTTCCGTTTCCTATCCTCGGAGACGTGAGACTGGGCATCGGCCTTCATTTTCTCAACTTCTTCCTTGCTCAAGCCGCTGGAGGAAGTGATACGAATCGACTGTTCTTTGGCCGTCCCCTTGTCCTTGGCTGAGACGTGGAGCAGCCCGTTGGCATCAATGTCGAAGGTAACTTCAATCTGCGGAACTCCCCGGGGTGCAGGTGGAATACCGTCCAAATGGAATCTCCCAAGAGTCCTGTTATCCACCGCCATCGGCCGCTCGCCTTGAAGCACGTTGATCTCAACTGACGGCTGGCTGTCCGATGCTGTGGAGAAGACCTCGCTCTTGCGGGTTGGGATCGTAGTATTGGCATCGATCAGCTTGGTCATGACCCCCCCCAACGTCTCGATACCGAGCGAAAGTGGTGTCACGTCCAGCAAGAGGACATCCTTTACGTCGCCAGCGAGCACACCGCCCTGGATTGCCGCCCCCACTGCAACAACTTCATCAGGATTAACGCCCTTATGAGGCTCGCGACCAAAAACGTCCTTGACAAGTTGCTGCACCTTCGGAACACGGGTCATACCACCAACGAGGATCACTTCATCGATCTGATTCGGCATAAGTCCGGCATCCTTCAGGGCCTGCTCGGTGGGTTTCAACGTCCGCTGAATCAGATCATCCACCAACTGCTCAAACTTTGCCCGAGTCAGATTCATGTTCAGGTGCTTGGGACCGTCTGCTGTTGCAGTGATGAACGGGAGGTTGATCTCCGTTTGATTTAAAGTGGAGAGTTCCATTTTTGCCTTTTCTCCAGCTTCCCGCAACCGCTGAAGCGCCATAGGATCCTTCCGGAGATCGATTCCTTCCTGTTTCTTGAACTCGTCCGCCATATAATCCAGAATGCGCTGATCGAAGTTGTCACCCCCCAGATGGGTGTCACCGTTCGTAGCCTTTACCTCAAACACACCATCTCCCAGTTCGAGGATGGAGATATCAAATGTTCCACCTCCCAGGTCATAAATTGCAACTTTGAGATCCTTGTTTTTCTTGTCAAGCCCATAGGCAAGGGCCGCGGCTGTGGGCTCGTTGATGATCCTTCGGACAGTTAACCCTGCGATTTCGCCCGCCTCTTTGGTTGCCTGCCTCTGGGCATCGTTGAAGTACGCAGGGACCGTTATGACTGCTTCAATTACCTTCTGGCCGAGATAATCCTCTGCCGTTTGCTTCATTTTCTGCAGGATCATGGCGCTTATTTCCGGTGGTGAATAGACCCTATCCCCAACCTGCACGCGTGCCGTGTTGTTATCCCCCTTCACAACTTTGTACGGAACAAGCCTCATCTCCTCGTTCACTTCGTCGTAGAACCGACCCATAAACCTCTTAATCGAGAAGACAGTATTCTCAGAATTCGTCACAGCCTGTCGTTTCGCAGACTGACCCACCAATCGCTCCCCGTTCTTCGCAAATGCAACGACAGATGGCGTCGTCCTTCCACCCTCGGAATTAGCAATCACGACAGGGTCATTTCCCTCCATGACGGCAACGACTGAGTTGGTTGTTCCTAGATCAATTCCAATAATCTTACCCATGGTGAATCACTCCTTTGTTTTCTGATCGGTCACAGGGCAGTCCATACTTGTG
>JAERML010000067.1 GCA_016844425.1 Bacteroidota bacterium | reverse complement strand
GAAATGGGAGGGCGGGCTAGTCCGCTACTTTCATTCCGTATTGTTTGATCTTCAAGTAGAGGGTTTTCTTGCTGATGCCCAAGGTTGTGGCAGTCTTGGTCCGGCTGTAGTTTTGCTGCTTCAGAACCCTCTCGATATGAATTCTTTCAACCTCTTCGAGCGAGAGAACACTTTCCGGAAAACCGGTGGACGATACGCCTGACGTCGCTGTTCCGGACGGACGATCCGAGTGATGGAAGTACATGGAAAGATCTGATTCCTCCACATAGTCGCTGGAGGAAAGAAGCACGGCCCCCTCAAGCACGTGCTCCAACTCGCGGACGTTCCCTGGCCAGTCGTGTGAGAGAAGAAGGTCTAGCGCACCGGGGGAAAGCTTCTTGACGTTCTTAGTCTTTGCCTTTCGTATGAGGAAAAAGTCGGCAAGGATCGGTATATCTTCCTTTCGTTCCTTCAGCAGTGGCATACGGAGGGTTACCACATTCAGTCGATAGAGCAAATCCTCACGGAACCGTCCTGCGGTCACTTCCTCACGCAAATCCTTATTGGTCGCGGTGATCACACGAACATCAACGGTGAGCAGGTTTGTTCCACCCACTCGGCGGAATTCTCCGGTTTCAAGAAAACGCAGTAGCTTTGGCTGGATCGCAGGGCTGATATCCCCAACCTCGTCCAGAAACAGCGTTCCACCGTTAGCGACCTCCACGAGCCCTTGCTTTGTGGTATACGCGTTTGTGAAAGCACCTTTCTCATGGCCAAACAATTCGCTTTCAAGCAATGTGTCCGGAATGGACGCGCAGTTGACTGCAACGAAGGGCCGGTTGTTGCGTGGACTGCGTCGATGGATCAGGTTGGCAATGAGTTCCTTTCCTGTCCCGCTCGCACCTTGGATCAAGACGAACGAATCACTCTCCGCAAAACGTGAGGCACTTTCCACCAGTTTGAGGAACGCGGGGCTCTGACCGATCAGCTCGAAATTGCCAGCTTTGCGCGAGAGTTCACTCTTCATCAACTTGTTATCGATGAATAGCTGCTTCCTCTCAATCGCGCGATGGATGGTGTTGAACAGCTCATCGATGTCGTACGGCTTGGCAAGAAAATCATACGCTCCCAGCTTGATCGTCTGGATGGCAGTTTTGACATCAGCGTAGTTGGTAAGGATGATGACCTGCGTTGTGGGGGAGTACTCGTGAAGAAACTTGAGCACTTCGATGCCGCTCACGCGCGGCATACGAATATCGAGCAGCACAACATCGTACACTTTGGCCTGAATCAGGTTGATGGCCTGGCCACCATCCGAAGCAGTATCCACTGCAAACTCCTCGGTCTCAGCGAGCTCGCTCTCCAAAAGCGTTCGGAGCGATTCTTCATCGTCAACAATGAGGAGATTGAATTTTTTTGACATCGGCGAGTTTACTTTTTGTCCGGCTGTCATAACCTCGCCGGAATCCGGTACTCTACTCACTCAACACTCGTTCGATCGTGGTCAGCAGATCCACCAAATCGTATGGCTTGCTCACGAAGTCTTCCGCACCTAGCTTCTTCGATTCGATGGCATTTTTGAGATCTGCAAATCCGGTGAGCATCACAACCTTGGTTTTGGGATGCTTCTCTTTCACAAACTTGAGAACTTCAAACCCGTTTAGCCGCGGCATCTTGATATCAAGAAGCACAAGATCATACAACCCCTTTTGGATCGTAGAAATCGCCTCGTCGCCATCGGATGCTGTGCTGACGTCGTACCCTTCACTCGTGAGTTCGTTGCTAAGAACGGTCCGCAATGCATCTTCGTCATCCACCACGAGAATCTTGCTTTTATCTGCCATCAGGCCACTCCAAATGTGAAACTGGGAACATGATTACTGCACTCGCTGCAAGCCCGCGAGCAAAGGACGGGGTGCAAATGTGTGAACGATTATAGGGAAAGAATTGCACAAAATCAACCCGAATCAGCGTCCTTGAAAACGAATACATATTGGGTCGATGCAGGTCACACAGAGCTCCATAATCGTTGCAACTCAGGAGGACAAGTAGTATTATCATATTAGTCGCAATCACCTTCTCAGGCGCAAATGCAGACTCCGGATCTTATCACTCTTCTCGTCGTCGATGACGACACGAGCTACATGGCCATCGCCCAGCAACTCCTGGCGAAATACCAGGGAAAAAAATTCAACGTTCTCTGGAAGCAGGATGGAAGGGCTGCTATCGACGAGCTTGAGTCCAATCCATCGATTGATCTCCTCCTGATTGATTACTATCTGCCTGAAATGAACGGTCTTGATGTGACCAAACAGATCAGGGAAAAACAGATCGCGATCCCAATCATTTTTCTTACCTCCAACAGAGACTTCCGTCTCGCGATTGAGGCAATGAAATACGGCGTCGAGGACTACATGGTAAAGGAGGAAGCCGTCGATTCGGTCCTTCCACGCACCATCGTGAACATCCTTGAGAGGGTGTATCTTAAGCGGAAGATTGCACAGCAACAAAAGGCTGAGCTGATCGCGAAAAAACGCACGGACGCAATCAAGGAATTGGTCGTCACTGTGTGCCATGAATTCAACAACCCGCTTGCTGCAATGAAGATCAGCACGGACATCTTGTCACGACAAGAACTCCCTGCTGAGGAGACTCAACGGATCAAGGACTTAGACCGAAACATCGGACTGATCGAAAGAGAAATCACCAAGCTCCGGGACATCAATTTCGAGAAGATCGACTTCGAGAAAGTGTAACCTCAGGAGATCGGTAGCTCACTCGCTTTATCGCATCTGTAACAATAATCCCGGATTCCCTGTCCTGCAGTTAGATTTCGTGTTTCTCCTGTATAATAACTGGAGATTTCAAGTTCGAACCCCTCTCACCCTCATCCTTTCCTTCTGAAGAACGGAGATAAGGTCTCTATCGGTAAAGCCATTTATGGAACGAAAATCATCTGGATCGCTAAAATCGCTGAGGTAGGGTCTGCCTCCCGCAGAAGAGCCATGCCCACGCAACAGTTGGGATTGGCAGAGACCCCCCCCGGCGGCGATAAAGACTTGATGGTCTAGAGCCACGTTGAACCTCCGAAGAATTGGAACTCCCGCTGCTTCTGACCGGAATCAGTCTCGTTCACTTCACGTTTCCTGGTATTTGCATCTCGCCGCTTCAATGTCTATATTGGTACAGCACTGTACAAGGAAAGACGTTTTGTTCATGGCCCGGCGCAAACCCAACGTAGACAAGAATCATATTACGATTACAGAAATCTCCGATGACAAGTGTCCCGCAAACCAGCGGGACACTTTTATTTGTGCGGTATGCAAAGATTCATGAGAGTCCAAGACGTTCAGCAGATACTCGAAAATTGGGCGCCTAAAGACATCGCGTGGGAAAGGGACAATGTAGGCTTACAGGTCGGCAACCCAGCAGCGAAAGTTCGGGGCATCCTCGTCTCTCTTGACGTCACCGAGCATATTGCTGCCGAAGCACGGCAAAGAGGAGCAAATCTTCTCATCAGTCATCATCCACTGCTGTTCAGACCCGTTCGATTTGTTAATACCGGCAACGAGAGGGGTCGTATTCTTCAGTATCTTCTGCGGTGGCGGATTGCTTGCTATGCTGCACACACCAATTTGGATTTTGCGCAAGGCGGGACGAGTTTCGCACTGGGAAAAGCGCTCGGCATGCATTCCGTCGATTTCCTGGAACAACAGTCCCGCACTCTACAAAAAGTGGTGACATTTGTTCCTTCCGAGCATGTGGACGCAGTAACACGTGCGATGGCAGAAGCCGGAGCCGGGCGGATCGGAAACTATACCGAATGTTCCTTTCGGACAGACGGAGCGGGGACTTTCCGTGGGAACAGGCGCTCTTCCCCAACCGTCGGTACACGCGGTCACCGCGAAGAGGTGCCCGAAGTGCGCGTGGAAATGATTGCGTCTAGGCGCGACGTACCAAGCATTACTCGTGCAATGAAAGCTGCTCATCCATACGAAGAGGTTGCTTATGACGTCTATCCCCTGGAAAACATCAGCAACGATTGCGGTAGGGGAGCGGTCGGAATATTGAAGCGTTCAGTTACCCTCAAGACTTTTCTTGCCCAGGCAAAGCGAGCGTTGCGACTACCTGCCATCCGTTACACGGGGCCGCTGAATCGGAAAGTTCGTCGCATCGCGGTGTGCGGAGGCAGCGGATCTGATTTGATGGAGACCGCCATCGCACGCGGCGCCGACGTATTCGTAACTGCCGATGTCAAGTATCATGACTTTCACAGCGCCAGCGGGAGGATCATCCTTGTTGATGCCGGCCATTTCGAAACCGAAATCCCGGTTGTCGAAACCGTCGTTTCAAGGATCAAGAGCGAGCTGCGGACACGGAATGTGGTTGTTCCGGTGTTTGCCGCAAAAACAACCACCAACCCGATTGCATATTTCTAGCACTAACTCATGAGGATATAGCATTGGAAAACATGTTGCGCAATCTCTACGCTCTTCAGTTGATCGATTTGAACCTTGACGACCTCGAGGAATTAAAAGGAGATCTCCCAGCGGAAACGCGCGCGCTTGACGAAAGGGTAGCAGGGCTACAGACGAAGCTGCGGGAACTCGAACACACCATGAAGGCCGCGTTCGCATTGCGAGATACGGCAGATAATGAGATCGTCTCACTCAATGCAAAAATGGAGAAGTACAAGGCGCAGCAGTTCCAGGTTCGCAATAATAAGGAATATGATGCGCTGACGAAAGAAATGGACGGGGCTGTTGGAACAATTGCCCGACTCGAAAAGGAAATGGAGACGCTTGAAGCCAAAGCCACCATGGCGAGAACTGAAATCGAGACCACAAAGGGTGAGCTGGAGGAAGTGAACAAGATTCTTGAGGAAAAGCGTCAGGCATTGGCAGAGGTCTCCAAGACCACCGAAGAGGAAGAGCTTAAATGCAAGCATGAGCGACAGAAGATGCTTGCGCGCATCAAAAAGTCGGACCTGACGATGTATGAGCGGATTAGAAGAGCCAAGAAGGGAAAGGCGGTGGTGCCGGTACGTAGAGGGTCCTGCGGAGGGTGTTTCAATAAAGTTCCTCCGCAAATGCTCCTGGAGCTGCGCCAAAACAATAAGTTCTACACCTGCGAACATTGCGGCCGCATCATAGTCTCCGACGAGATCGCTGAAGCCGCCTCGCAGAGTGCATGATCCTTCACGCATTCACTGATGGCGCATCGCGCGGAAACCCGGGCGAGGCAGGCATTGGGGTAATCGTCAAAGATGAGACGGGAAACCACTTCCTCTCACTCAACGGTTATATCGGTCGGACTACCAACAACATCGCCGAGTACACTGCGCTGCTGACCCTCCTCACCAGGATGAAGGATATCGCATGCGACCGGCTTGTTGTGCACTCAGACAGTGAGTTGATGGTACGCCAGTTAAACGGGCAATACAAGGTGAAAAACAGCGGGCTGAAAAAGTACCACGCACAGGTCGTCGAGCTGATCAGACATCTCCCGTTCAAGGTAGAAGTGAAGCACATCCCGCGGGAACAGAACAAGGAGGCTGATATGCTCGCCAACTCTGGCATTGAGACAAGAGCTGTCATACCTGCGTGACTGCCTTCGTGGTCTGGATATTAGAGTGTTGATTATAATTCACATATACATTCACAATGCAGGTCGGGCAACCGCGTTCCGGTGATTCCATCGGGATGAGGAAAGTCCGAACTCCACAGAGCAGGGTGCCCCGTGAAGAGCGGGGGGCTCGCAGGCGAAAGTCTGCGGGAACGGACAGTGTCACAGAAAACAAACCGTCCGCCACAAAGCGGACAAGGGTGAAACGGCGAGGTAAGAGCTCACCGCCCCGGCAGCAATGACGGGGGCACGACAAACCCCACCAGGAGCAAGACCAAATAAGGGAGGAGAAGCTGCTCGTTTCGCCGGTACGGCCTCGCAGCCGCGCCGACACTCCCGGGTAGGTCGCTTGAGCCAAGGAGCAATCCGCGGCCCAGAGAAATGGTTGCCTCTCCGCCTTTGGCGGACAGACAGAATTCGGCTTACAGACCTGCATTGCTGTTGCATCCCTCCCCTCTTTCCCACCACTTCAGAGTGCAGGGGATCCGGTTTTCCGCAGGAGGCAGCAGCGGTAGCGCAATGGAGTGCAATTGAGTACGACGATCAGAGAACACCGATGGACCCTCGCGGAAGCTCCTGATGCAGCCGCGGTGGCGCGCCTTGCATCCGAGATTACTGTCCCGGAACCCATTGCCAAAGTCCTCGTTCTCCGCGGCATCGACACCTATGACAAGGCCAAGGCATATTTCCGTCCAACACTGGAGCAGCTTCATGATCCGTTCCTGATGGACGGTATGGAACTGGCCACATCGCGGGTCATGCTCGCGATGCAGCGGAACGAGCGGATACTGGTGTTCGGAGACTATGACGTCGACGGCACCAATGGTGCGTCGATGTTGTACCTGTTTCTGAAGGAGCTCGGAGCGGATGTCCACTACTACATCCCCGACAGGATCAAGGAAGGGTACGGAATTTCCCGTCAAGGAATTGACAAGGCGCATCAGGATGGCGTGGGCCTGTTTGTTTCGGTTGACTGCGGAATTACTGCAGTTGAGCAGGTCGAATACGCGCGCAGCTTCGGCATCGAGGTAATCATCTGTGACCATCACGAGCCGGGACCCACCCTGCCGCAGGCTTTCGCCGTGCTTGACCCAATCAAACCCGGTGACCAATATCCATTCAAGAGCTTGTGCGGTTGTGGCGTTGGTTTTAAATTGATCCACGGCCTTGCGAAGAAACTGCAGAAGGAATCCCTCCTCCCCCAGTATCTGGATTTCGTTACCCTCGCCACTACAGCAGATATTGTCGCGCTCAACGGCGAAAACCGCGTGCTGGTGAAACTCGGCCTGGCCGCAATCAACAAAAACCCGCGACCCGGGATCAAAGCCCTAGTGGACAGTGCCGGATTTGAGTTCAAGGAAATCACGACGGGCCAAATCGTGTTTGCCCTTGCCCCGCGGATCAATGCAGTCGGGCGGCTCG
>JAERML010000066.1 GCA_016844425.1 Bacteroidota bacterium | reverse complement strand
ATTTCCGTTGTTCTGTTCATCTTGATTTCCGAGAAGAATATCACTGACAAACTTGTAGGCAGATGGCAATCGGGTTGCAATCAAATTGCTGTACACAATTAGACGGTGACTCGCATCAGCCTCCCCGGCTGCGGCGGTCATTAAGGAGAAAAGATAAGTGGCGGTACTCCGCTGCTTCAAAAGGTACCTGGAGTAGGTCCGAACCTCGTAGCTCGTATCGAATTGAGAGACACTCAGTTCGAGCGAATCAACATTCGCATCATGCGCCTGATCGAGCAGTTCCAGACTCTTCGCACGTTCCCATTTGACGGGGTGGAGTCGTACGTTCTCTCTCAGAAGTTGAAGAACATCTTCTCTGTGACTCCCGATGAGGAATGGCCGCAGGGCATAGACTCTCGGTTTCGCATACGCCCTCTTTTCATCGTCGGCATAAAACGGATGGATTGCGGTGTAACCGTAGTCATCGGAATGCTGTCGCATGAGATAGCTTGAGAAGAGGATGAGTTCGTACGAATTGTTGTCATAACTCCTCAGGGAATCGATTTCGATCCTGAGCTCATTTCGAAATGAAGAGTCACCGATCTCAATCACCGATTCCAAAACGGTCACGCGCAGGGCACTTGACCTTGAGCGTTTCTGGTCGCTCGCTGGATATTGAACGAAAAGTTGTCTGAGGCTTGGGATGGCCATCCGCAAACGATTCTCTCCGCAATACCGGACAGTCCAAAATTGGATTTCCGAATTGCTCGAGAACAGCGAGTCCAGCACCTGAAGGGTATCAGATGGATTTATCCCCAAACGCTGCAATGCCGCGTTCACATCGCTCGAAAACGTAATCTCCTGCGATATCGCCAAGGTTGTCAACAGATTGAGCAGAAGCAAGAAACAACTAAGCCTTGCCAGTCCGCCGCATCTCAAGGAAGTATTCATTGTAACCCCCATGTGTCTTTCAGAAGCCCAATCAAACGGACAGCCTCATGATAGCCTGACTCATATGCAGGCATCTCCAGAAGCATCGGGTTCTCATTGATGTATAGTTCTACTCGGCTCCTCGCACGATCAAGGGCCTCGCCAACAATAACAGTCTTGTGAATTTGCTCCATCATGAGTTCGTCAGCATTCATCGTGCACCATCCCAAAGACGGATCGATCCGACTTATCTCATCAAGGGCAGTGTTATACTCGGACGTTGCTATTTCTTTCACTTGTGCCATATGCACATTTTCGTGCGCGACCGCGACAGAGAGAGGGAAGAACCGATCCATCATATCTATGCGAATGTCGTTCATAAATACATGCGAAAGATCATTCAGAGCAGTCTCAGCCTCTGCTTGGCTCGTGATATTTGACAAGGTTTCGTCCAATAGCTGAAGTGATCTGTTGTTGCAAACGCCCCAATCAATCCGGAGTTGGAGACTGAGCAGATTAATGGTCCCGTGATACAACACCGGCTGGTTGTAACTGTGCGATTCAAAGTGAACGTATCCACCTTGGGAGCGATCATTGCCACAATAAAAAGAGTTGTTGTCTCCACGGCGAAGATCGAATGAACCAGGATCGGTGATAGCTATAATAGTCTGAGGATGGTGCTCGACTTGGCATACCTGTTTCACCATCACACTTGCAAACCCAACACCAGTTATCGGCTCATCCTGAATGCTTGCCGGCTGCGGTCCACTCTTACCTTTAACGGAATTGCCTCGAAGGCTCAACAACGATGTGTTGGATCTCGGATCGAAACGTTCTTGAACTCCTTCCCTCTGTGTCCGAGGAACCCTGCCACCGTGGGATTGACCCGGTCGAGACGGCAATGATATATTGGGGCTTACTCGAATACCAATCTCAACTTCATCCAATGACATCGTATCGGCAACCACAAGCCTGAACCCCGCCGCCGTCCAGAATAATTCATCTCCCTCCTCCTCCCCATCTGGAGACACGAGCGTGCCGTAGTCCGCACCTCGCACAAGAGCGACACTGAATGTCATGTCTGCATCATACTCAACAAGCGTTCCATCCTCTGCTCTCCCACGGACATGGAAGTCAACCGTGTCGCCAGGCGAGGCTTCTGTTTTCGAAGCTTCCACGACAATAGGTCCGGGAATTCCACCCACGCGATCCGGGACAACGTAGAATAACACCCCGGCATCTCCAAAGTCAAGGTCGGTGCCGTCCTCGAAGTCGAGTCCGCCCACCACGATTTCCCCTTCGCCCTCCTGCACAGGCTCCGGGTAGGAGTTCTCTGGGTACATGTTCATACCGCCAACCAACGGCTGCGATGATCGGAGATAAAACCTGAACACGTCGCCGGAATCAACCCTCCCCAGCGGGATGGTCTCGCCGACCATCGTGCTCACATCAGATGCAAGTTGACCATCTTGAGGAAGCTCCGTTCGCAGTTCGTCAGCGTTCAGAGCCGATCTGATGGCGAGTACTGCCTCACCGGCAATGGGAGCAACAAGCTGCGGTGATGGTACGAACGGGTTGCCGAGAAAGGCCAGCACCTCCGAGGGAGGAAAACTCTCGGTGCCTTCGACCGGGGACAGCATCACCGCCCATGAGTGATGGTTTGGATATCCGGACATATCAATCACTGTGTCAGCCGGGTTCAAAAAGAAGAGATACGCTCCGGAACTCGAAGCAATCTGGTCCGAACTCCCCGGGTCCGGCAAAAGCGTAAGTCCGAGCGTGCTGTCGATGATGGAAAAATCGAATCGAGTCCATTGGTTATGGTTGCCCAGTTCAATCGTGGAATCGGACACGGTGCTCCCATACCATATGGAATCCCTGATGGAATGGGAGAGCTCGCCCAGCGTTGCCTCGTGCAATGAAAAATAGTTTGGGTAGCAGCACCAACCGCTCACCGTATCATAGATCTGGGCATTGAGCACAAGCTCGACTGTTCCTCCATGCTGAAGGTAGAGCGGTTGAAGGGTGAGGGCACCCGTGCCGCCTTGTACAGGTACTTTGATGTCCCTCAAGCCATTGAGACTTATTCGCTCTTTGATTACCACCTGTGCATTGCCACTCATGCTGAACAAGAAAAGTAAACCCAGTGCAACACACAAGTTGTGGCGACCATGGGACGTGCGCAATACTCCAAGAGACGAAGACATATGCTGGCTCCGTATAAACTACAGGGGGAAACTGATGGAAAATAACGGTGAGGTGAGGTGAGGCGAGATAACGCCCATTCCTCTCGTCAACTCGCAAACAATATACCTTGCGAAAGTGACGTTGTCAAGCACAATATCAACAGCAGCTTTTCAATGTTCCTCTCAAGAAATTCCATCCAATCACGGCAATGGCAATCAGATCTACATCGTACTTCGTCTTCTCACTGAGACTTCAGCAACTCCCGCGGTGGGGCAATCGTGACCACTGCCGTGCGGCCAAGGTAACGACGAGGGACGTAGAAGAAGAGATCGTGGATGGTCTTGACGCAGTACTTCCCAAGAACGGCAGACCTCTTCGGGCCGACGCCTTTGAGAAATCGGACGGGCATCGACAACGCGTTTGGAGACGGGGGAGGTGTGCTCACGACACGAGCAAGATACAGTGAGTGCCGCCCAGTGTCAAGACAAGTAAGTCGTCTTGATCAATCAAACAGACTGCTTGATCTTCTTCTGCCAGTAGTAGTAGAACGGAAGACCGGCAAGAAGGAGGAGCAGACCAACAGTGGAGTCGGCCGTCTGCTCCACAATGGTATTGATAACGAACCAGGTTGCAACGATGACAAAAAGAATCGGCACCCAGGGATAGCCCGGCACGCGATAGGCCCGTGAGGCATCGGGCATCTTCTTCCGTAGGATAAAGATTCCGGCTGCGCCAAGCGCGTAGAAAATCCATCCTGCGAAGATGACATACGTGAAAATTTGGTCGTATGACCCCGTGAGGGTAAGGAGAGAGGCCCAGAGACATTGCACGATGAGCGATGTGCTGGGAGTCTTGTATTGTGGGTGGACCCTGCTCATACGCTGGAAGAAGAGCTTGTTCTTCGCCATTGCGAAGAACACCCGGGCAGTGGTCATGGACGTACCATTCACTGTTCCGAAGGTGGAAATCATCACTGCAATTGAAATGATGGCACCACCGTATCCGGCGAATATCCTGTCCATGACATCGGCGGCAACCAGGTTGGATTTGGCGATCTCAGTGATTGGGAGAATGTAGAGATAGGCGAGATTTGTCAGGACATAGATGACAATGATTGCAATCGTCCCAAAGACAAGAGCGCGTGGTATATTCTTCTGTGGTTCCTTTACTTCACCGGCAAGATACGTGAGACTATTCCAGCCGTCGTACGACCAGAGGGTTGCTACCATTGCGACACCTATGGCAGCGAGCAGTCTTCCTGACGATGGAACGCCCCAGAGCGGGAAGAAATTCGCGGTCGTTCCTTCTCCGACTGTGAAGGCAAGAAGGACGATCGCTCCGATTGCAGCCACTTTGAGAAATGTAAAGACATTCTGAACGAAGCCGCCGAAATGCACACCGAAGTAGTTTACCGTGGCTACCGTAACGATTGCCCCAATGGCCACTAACTTCACACCTATGTCAGCGAGTGGCGCAATGTTACCAACCAGTGGGAGTTTCCATGCCTCAAGTTCCGGGCTGAAGTGCGGAAGGTCAACGAAGTACCCAAAGTATCGTGCGAAGGCCACAGCAATCGCAGCAATGGAACCTGTCTGATAAACAATGAATGTCGTCCAACCGTAAAGGAACGCAGTCAGATCCCCATACAACACGCGGAAGAAGACGTACTGCCCTCCTGCTTCCGGAATCTCACTGGCGATCTCGGCATTCGTCAGAGCGCCGGCGAGCGTCAGGAGACCGGTCAATATCCAGACAAAGATCATCACGCCGGGAACCTCAACCGCCGCAGCAATGCTTTGAGGTGTCAGGAAGATGCCGGAGCCGATGACCGAACCGATGACCACCATGATGGCAGACGTGAGACCAAGCCTGCGCGCGAGTTCAGCTGGCTGGTTGTTGCTCGATTCGTGTTTCATGGGTCTCTCTTGATGGATGATCTATGGAAGCGACTCCGTGAGGAGTTTACTGCAGCCAGTTCAGAAACCACGTAATAATCAGAGCGTTCACGAAGTCAATAAAGAATGCCCCAACCATCGGAACGACGAGGAAAGCCTTCGGTGAAGGTCCGAACTTACTTACAATCGTTTTCATGTTTGCCATGGCATTGGCAGTCGTGCCAAGGACGAATCCTATGAAACCGCTCGCAATAACCGCGGAGTCGTAGTCCCGGCCCATGACCCGGTACGAGATCAACAGCGAGAACCCCACTGCGGCCAATACCTGTACGAAAAGTATCGCAAAGAGTGGGATTGCAAGATGGAACAACTCCCAGAGCTTCAGATTCATGAGTGCCACGACCAGGAAGATGTTCAGCGCAATTGACCCGATAAGATCCATGGCCTTCGGATCAATATGGAACCATCCTTTGATGTCATCCACGTTCCGGAAAGCAGATGCAATCACCATCGCTCCGATATACGCAGGGAGTGTCAATCCCATCGCCTGGAAATAGTAACTCAGCACACTTCCGATCCCCATTGCAGCGGCAGCAACAATCATGTTCCTGACCAGGTTCGAGTCCTCCCGGTCCAGCGCTACGGTAATTGTCTCTTCCTGCGGCGCAAGCTCCTGCTGCAACTCTCCGCGTGGCACCCGTTTGTTCCTGTGAAGATGAAAGCGATTGATCAGCCATGTCCCGGCTGGTCCTCCCACAAGCCCTCCACAGACAATTCCGAACGTCGCGGCCGTGATAGCGAGTGTGCCAGCTCCGACAAGTCCGGCATTCTCGAAAAGCGGAGCGAAAGCAAGGCCGGTGGCAGGCCCTCCGACCAGCGTCACCGAACCGGCCATTATGCCAAGGAACGGGTTTGCATCGAACAGAGCGCCGATCGCCATACCCACGCCGTTTTGAACAAAGCAGAACACTGTCGACATGATCAGAAAAATGAGCACAGGTAATCCCCCGGAACGAAGTAGCGGCAAACTTGCGCCCATACCAATCGTCGTGAAGAACATTACCATGAAAAGCGGCTGTGTAGCCGTGTCGAACTCGATGTTGAGAAACCGATCACGCGCGATGAGGACGACGCTGGCGAACAACATGCCGCCCACAACTGCAGACGGGATATTCAGTCGGTCAAGGAATGGAAGGAGGCGCTTGATGTGAACACCAAGATAATACAACACCGCTGCAACGCCAAGTGTCTGTATCAGATCAAGCTTGAGCGTGAAAACTGCTGGATCAATGATTGGCATACACCGGAGATGTGTGGGTGTGGTAGAAGAACGGTTCGAGAGCCGGGTTGTACTGTTGAATTCGTCTCAAGATAGATTCTTTGTTTGTAAGGCGCAAGTGGCAGGGCGTCACGTTTGAATCCCACACTCCTTTTGGTTACCTTCATATCCGATTGAAGGAATGCAATTTTACCTCACATGAGAGAAACCGTTGAAGAAGATCTCCGAAATACTCTATAAAATGAAAGCCTGGGTAGAGAGCTTTGCCCAGAAGTCATACGCCACATGGGCCTTGTTCCTTATCGCGTTCGTGGAGTCCTCCTTCTTCCCCATCCCGCCCGATGTCTTGTTGATCGCCTTATCAGTCGCCCGGCCGAAGCGATCCTTCTGGTACGCGGCGGTTTGCACCGCGGGTTCGGTCGCGGGGGCCTTTCTCGGGTATTACATTGGCTACGCATTCTTCGAGACCGTCGGATCCAAAATCGTCGCGTTCTATGGGTTCAGTGACCAGTTCCAGGCCGTTCTTGACAAATACCGTGAGAATGCATGGCTGGCGATATTTGTCGCAGGCTTCACCCCTATTCCGTACAAGGTTTTTACGATTGCAGCCGGTTTCAAGGAGACCATCGACCTGACCACACTCGCGCTTGCCTCTCTGGTTGGCCGCGCCTCCCGCTTTTTCCTCGTCGGGGGCCTCCTCTATATGTTCGGCGCGACGATGAAGGAGTATCTCGACAAGTACCTTGAACGATTGACTCTTGCCCTGGGCCTCCTGTTCATTCTGAGGATCCTCACC
>JAERML010000282.1:1332-4610 GCA_016844425.1 Bacteroidota bacterium | reverse complement strand
GTGGAGCTGAACTCGGTGACGACGATCGAATCTCCAGCAACTCCGGGGACTCTCGGAATGTTGAGTTGCCGAGTGACGACCACCGTGAAGGCGCTGCCGAATGTGTCGGGCTGGAACTGGTACGTTGGGTCAATCGGCCGGAAGTTGTGTGTGTAAAACAGCCGGTCGTAGTTCCAGCGATTGCCGATGTGCATCGGGTAAGAAGTGATTCTGCTGCCAACGCCGCCACCGGTCCAGATGGAAATGAGCTCGTCGCACCCGAGAAATGTTACGGTCAATATCAATACCGTGAGCCCAAGAACTGAACTTCTCAATGTCTGTTTCATATGTTCATCTCCATGTTACGCACGTGCGTCTGTTCAAATGTAGAACAAAAGGAGAAGAGACACCAGCATTCTTGCGCTTCCAGGATGAATTTGTTACAGTATGCACACACATCACTCCACACAAGTGTTGAAAAATTCCTCGATCATATCTCCGGGTTTACTATGGTGTACCGACATAACATTTGCTCAAGATCTCCTCGACGGTCAATGGCTCTTCACCTCGGATTCACAGAAAATGGGGTTGGAACAAGAATGGTTTGCTGAAGACGCAGACCGCTCAAACTGGAAAACGGTGGCAACACCTGCTTTTTGGGAGGGATACCCCGGGCTGGCAAACTACGATGGATGGGGATGGTTTGCACGAAGGTTCACGTTCGAGAAAACCGCCGAGCCCATGAGTATTCACTTTGCCGGTGTGGACGACGATGCGGTTGTGTGGGTGAACGGCCTGGAGGTGGGAGGCCATACGGGGTACAGCGATCCGTTCGCGGTGGACGTTGGCAATGCACTACGCAACGGAGAGAATCTCGTCGTGGTACAGGTGATGGACTACTCTGGTGGAGGCGGCATTTACCAACCGATCACCATGATCGAAACGCGGCACCTCGATGACCTGCTAAAGAGTAAGTTCTTCGGGACACCCGCACTGAAAAGTCCCGAGTGGGTGAAGGACGCGGTTATCTATGAAGTATATCTCCGGTCTTTCTCCAAAGAGGGGACATTCGCAGGGCTGGAGACGCGGATTCCGGAACTGAAGAAGCTTGGACTGACGGTGATATGGCTGATGCCTATCCATCCGGTGGGCGTGAAGAACAGAAAAGGGACGCTGGGGAGTCCATACGCAGTACAGGACTTTTATGGTATCAACGCCGAGTTCGGTACGATGAGGGATTTCAAGAAACTTGTCAACACCATCCACAAGAACGGGATGAAGCTGATCATCGACCTGGTGGCGAATCACACTGCCTGGGATAGCAAGCTCATGGCCGAACATCCGGAGTGGTTCACGAAGGATGCGCAGGGCAACATTGTGCCACCCAACGCTGATTGGACTGACGTGGCAGATCTGGACTATGCGCACCCCGGGTTGCGCAAGTATATGATTGCCATGATGCGGTACTGGGTGAAGGATGTGGGGATCGATGGGTACCGGTGCGATGTGGCGGAGCTTGTCCCGACCGATTTCTGGAACGAGGCCCGCCGCCAGCTCAACACTATCAAACCGGTGATGATGCTCTCGGAAGGTTCTCTCCCCGAACACCATGTGAAGGCGTTTGACGTCACCTATTCATGGAATGTCTATGATGCTCTCGATGTGTTGTTGAAGGGGAAACGTCCGGCCACGCTGCTTGACGACATACTCAAGAACGAATCACTGCAATTCCCAACGGGCTCGCTCCGGATGCGCTTCACGACCAACCACGATAAGAATGCCTGGGACTTGCCGGCAGTTCTGAAGTACCGACTTGACGGTTTGAAGTTGGGAACCGTTCTTACCTTCACCATGCCCGGTGTGCCCCTCATCTATAATGGGGAGGAAGTCGCGAACGACAGGAAACTGAGTTTGTTCGAGAAGGTGGATATTGATTGGCACGGAAAAGGAGAAATGAGGGCGTTGTATTCATCGCTTGCCCGTTTGCGCCGTGATCACAAAGCACTCACCCGCGGGGAGATGTTCCGTCTTGCCTCGGGGCACGACGAGGATGTGTACGCATTCGTGCGCATGGCGGGCAAAGACAAGGTGGTCGTAGTTCTTAATTTCTCCGACGAATCCCTGTCCACCGCCGTTGCTATGCCAATGGACATGGTTTTCCCGGGCCGGCCACAAGTGATACTGAAGGACTACTTCAGCGGTGACGGTGTCGAACTGACCATAGAGGACGCGCAAATCGAGCTGACGCTGGAGCCGAGGGGGTATCGCGTGTTGGTAGTGGAAAAGCAGTAGACAATTTCAAATTGACAACTGACAATTGTCAATTCATCCTTGGGGCTCCCACGATGGCCAAAGGCGATGATATCCAGGAACGACTGATTGAACTTGCCGTGAAAACTGTTCATCTGTGCGGAACGTTCCCTAAGACAGAGGCCGGCAGGCATGTTGCCGGTCAACTCTTGCGTTGTGGTACCTCTCCAGCGGCAAACTATGGTGAAGCACGCGGGGCAGAAAGCCGGAACGATTTTGTGCACAAGCTCGGGGTTGTCCTCAAGGAACTTCACGAGTCAGCTGTGTGGTTACAGATCGCTCGGCGTTCTCGCCTCATACCTGACGCTTCAAGCCAACCCTTGCTGGACGAATGCGATCAACTCTGCCGAATCATTGGAGCAAGCATCGCGACGGTTGGCAAGCCCCTCAAAACCAGGTCGTGATCAATTGGCAATTTGAAATAGTCAATTGACGATTGTCAATTTCTTCATTTCCTGAACCACCTCCTCCACCTTCCATTCATTTCCTTTTATAACCTCCACCAGCTTTCCTTCCCTATCCAGAACCACTGTCCGCAGGTTGTGCTGGATCAGCCCTTCGTCATCGGCGTAGGTGAGGTCGAGACCATCCGCGAGTTTGAGGATGCCGCGGCCCGCGGTGTCGGGGTCGGTCACGAAGTCCCACGTGCCCAGGTCGGCGCCATAATTCTGAGCATAGGCCTTCAGGGTTTTCGGCCGGTCGAACTTCGGGTCGAAACTGATGGAGATCAGATGCCACGTGCGGTCCAGCGACCGATCCTTGCTGAGCGATTTCTGAATCTTTGCAAAGTTGTTGCTCATCAGGATGCAGAAGTCGGGGAGGGGACAGCGGGTGTAGATGAACGTGAATACAAGTACCCTGCCACGGAAATCACTGAAGCGGACGGTCTTGCCGTCCTGGTTGAGAAGCGGGAAATCGGGCAGGATTTCACCAGGCTGGAACTGGTGCCGGAGTTGGATCTGTTAGGGCATCAGCGTCTCCCCTTCTTC
>JAERML010000282.1:0-1322 GCA_016844425.1 Bacteroidota bacterium | reverse complement strand
CCCTTTTCCAACGACGGTGATCGTTTCGAGCCAGCTCTCGGTGCGCGAGACGGCAAGTGTCCCCTGCACCGTATCTCCCACGTGAAGTCCGCGGAGCAGCGACGGGTCCTTCACTTTGAAAGGCATGGTCATGGCCATCATGTAATCGGGGATTTCCTCGTGGTCAACGGTCACCCTGTTCTTCGCCGTATCGATGGCCACGACTTCTCCCCGCAGCGGAAAAGTGACAAGGTCGGTGGGTTTTTGCTCTTGGCGGGAGCAGGAATTGATACCGATACAAATGCACAGCCCAACAATGGAACTTAATCTGGTGATCATTGAGTGATTCAGGTAGAGGGAATGGAATGGTTCAAACGCAAGATACGAAAAAGTTGCCGGATTGTGTAGATCCCGTAGTGGTGAATTATCGTCTCCCCTGTTCCTTTGCGCAGGAACTTCCTTCTTGATGTGCGGGACGGTCGAATATGTATTTCGAATCGCAGGGCTCTGTCCGTATGTGGCCCCAATGCGATGAAGACGAGGGTGTCTGTTCAGCTTGCTTGATTTCCCCAGCCCATTCCCGTACCTTAGTCCACACGAAAGACAGGAGTTTCCCAAATGGCCTACTGGCTGCTGAAATCTGAACCGGGCGTGTATGCATTTGCAGACCTGGTCCGGGATAAAAAGACCACATGGGACGGGGTGACCAATAACCTTGCCTTGAAACATATCCGAGCCATGGCGAAGGGCGACCTTGCTTTCATCTATCATTCGGGCGACGAAAAGAGCGTCGTAGGGATTGCGGAGGTTGTGTCTGAACCATACCCAGATCCCAAAGCGGGTGACCCGAAAATCGTTGTGGTTGATCTGAAAGCCAAAGATGCGCTGGCACGACCGGTTTCGCTTGCCGATATCAAGGCGAAGAAGGAGTTTGCGGACTTTGCCCTCGTTCGCATTTCGCGTCTTTCCGTCATGCCCGTCACTGCCGCCCAATGGAAGTCGTTGCTGGCCATGTCCCGCTAGGTTAATGCTATGGAAATTCTGCTGACCCTGGGAAAATTTGCCTCGGTGTTCCTCCTTGTGTTCCTGAATGGCTTCTTCGTCGCGGCAGAATTTGCGATTGTAAAAGTGCGCGCGACGCAGATTGAGCCACTTGCACGAACTGGCCACCGGCGGGCGCGAATTGCCCAGAACGTTATCACCCATCTTGATGCATATCTCTCTGCAACCCAGTTGGGCATTACGCTCACTTCGCTCGGTCTTGGGTGGATTGGTGAGCCGGTCGTTGCTCACTCTCTGCAGCCATTGTTCATCTGGGCGGGGATCACTCAGCCTGCGCTGGT
>JAERML010000065.1 GCA_016844425.1 Bacteroidota bacterium | reverse complement strand
CTACCAACAGTGTGCACGATAGTGTTGATGGTCACGCCCATCGGCACTTCGACAAGTCCAGTGTTCTTTACCTTTCCAACCAGACTGAATATCTTGGTTCCGGAGTTCTTTCGTGTGCCAATCTTCGCAAACTCCTCGCCACCAATCCTCAGGACGATGGGGATATTCGCCCAGGTTTCGACGTTGTTGATTGCGGTGGGTTTTCCTTCAATTCCTTTTTGTACCGGAAAGGGAGGCCGTTGGCGTGGCTCACCGACTTTTCCCTCGATCGAACGGATCAGGGCTGTCTCCTCACCGCACACGAACGCACCCGCGCCTTTGACAAGCTCAACGTCGAATGAGAGTCCAGTACCAAGGATGTTCTGACCAAGCAGTCCAAGCTCGAGAGCCTGGCGCAAAGCGATCAGAAGATGCTTGATCGCCAGAGGGTATTCATTCCTCACATAGAAAATGCCTTGAGTCGCTCCGGTGGCGAATGCGCCGATGAGCATACCCTCGATGACGCTATGAGGATTGCCTTCCAGAACGCTCCGGTCCATATAGGCGCCGGGATCCCCTTCATCCGCGTTGCAGACGAGGAATTTGCCACGAGTACCGTTCTGCTTGGACAGCAATTCCCATTTCAGGCCTGTCGGAAATCCGGCCCCGCCGCGGCCACGCAGTCCGGAATTCTTCACTTCTTCAATTGCCCAGACGGGGTCAGCCTGCTCAAGAGCTTTGATGAGAGCACCGTAACCACCTGACTCGATGTAGTTGGAGATTCGAATGGGGTCGACGCACTCATTCTGTGCGAGGATCGACCGCGTTTGTCTCTTGAAAAACGGAACGTCGCACTGTTTCTCAATGTGAGCTCCGGTCTCTGGATCACGGAAAAGCAGATGGTCCAGCACTTTCCCGCTGGTCACAGCATCGACAATCTCGGACATTTGGCTCACGTTTACGCGCGGGTAGAACGTCCCCCGCGGCTTGATAAGAATCGATGGTTCCATTTGGCAGTAACCGTGGCAGCCGGTAACCCGTAACCGGACTTTTTCCGACAGTCCTCGACTCAGTATATCCCTCTTCGCGATCCGGATCAGGTCATTCGCGCCGCTGGCTTGTCCGCACGTTCCTGCCGGAATCACAATTACCGGTACATGGGGGTCGCTCTCGGCCATCAACCGCTG
Organism: Bacteroidota bacterium; assembly: GCA_016844425.1. Next base: position 5,913 of record JAERML010000065.1, on the reverse strand, counting down.
TTGAAGGGTTTTGAAATCTCTTATCGAATGCATTCTCTCGATTGCCATATCCCAGTTCCTCTGATTGGAATCTGCAGTTCGGGGCGTTACGCGACGGTCGAGGTCTCGAGGTCCAGCATGTGGCTCTTGCATCCTCGCCGGGAACATATTTGTATGATAGCTCCACCACGGACAACCATGGGAACCATTGGTGCATCGCAAGCTATGCAATTCGAAGCGCCCAGAAGTTCAGCATGGCAGTGCGGACAGAAGAAATGCGCCAGAGTGCCCATAGGGATTTCGCTGCCGGCCTCCACCGTGTAGCTCCCGTACAGCGATGAAAGCCTGAGCCATCCATGTTCTTCCCCGTAGGAAACGGTGACCCGGATTGAAGGATGACCATCCACAAGGTGGGCCGCATCCATGAGTGTGTGGTTACATCGCGGACAACTGACTTCGACCGGGAAGACCCGTTTGTCCTCGTGAATCTCGACTCTATCAAGCCCCTCACGCGTCCGTTTGATGATTGACCCGACTTGGCCCGTGTTGACGTTCGGGAAATAATGGCCGTCAACCACGACCACTGGTCCAAGTGCACACGCACCAAGGCACATGACAGTCTCTAATGTGAATTCACCGTCGGGCGTTGTCTCTCCGCGGCATTTGATGGCGAGCTGGTCCTCAAATTCCTTTGCTATGGAAGGTCCGCCGCGCACATGACAGGCGGTCCCGAGACAAACTGAAGTCAGGTGTTTTCCTCTGGCCTTGAGTCTGAAGGCCCGATAGAACGTTGCGACGCCATAAATGTCCACCAGGCTTTTTCCGGTTTTATCAGCGACGACCTGCAGGGCATCGCCAGGCAGGTAACCGAATTGCGACTGTATCTCCTCGAGGATAGAGATAAGGCTCCCGCGACGGTTGTGGTATTTTTCCACGATCGGAAGAATGGTATCGGGGTTCATCGTATGCAGACCGGATTGTTGTTATCGATTGATTCTTGTTGGGTTACGATCAACTAGTCGTAGTGCTCACAATGCCACACGCCCCCTCTTGGCCTTGGAAACGTGCAATCTTGAAAGTGAGTGCACGCCGGACACAGGCCTTTCGGTTGCTCTGAGTTGATCTCCTTCGATTGATGGAGGGCTTGAGGCGCAGCATATGGAGAGACCGTCTGATTCAGGTGAGGGACCGTGGGCCTCGCGATGGGTCTGAATTCGATACACTGCGTGATAGTCCGCCCCTGGTGATGAACGCACAATGCGCGATCCGCGCAGGCGTCACATATTCCAGGACCGATCACCATCTGCGACATTGCGTCTGTCATTCCTCCCTTGGTCACGAAACCGTATCTTCGTAGCAACTGTTGTTCCGCATTTCACTTGTGAAACCGGCGCGATCTTGCCTCAAGTGAGATGTGAAAGGGTAAAATTTGGTCAATTATCAAGCGGGTTCTCAATAATGAAACGAGCAACAGGCAGGAAGAACCTATTGATTGATTTGAGGTAGGGAGTTATGAATCAGCGGGGTGAAATTCCCCATGGAGAATGAAATGGGAGCAGGGTGCTCGGGGGCAGATTGCAGGAGCCGATCTTACGAAATGCGAAGGAGAGTTCGGGGGAGGCCGATCGGGACACTATATCTCGATGTCGTAGTTTCTCATCTTCTCGCGCAAAGTCTTTCGATCAATTTGGAGGATTTCAGCTGCACGAGACTTGTTGCCATTGACACTGGCAAGCACGCTTCGAATATGGTCTGCCTCCACCTCTGCGAGAGAACGATGAACGCGGGACCCCTTCAGGGCGGTGAAACGCATGAGGGCGGGGAGGTCAGGGACGTCAATGACGTCGTTCTCACTCATCACGAGAAGGCGCTGGATGAGGTTTTCGAGTTCCCGCACATTGCCCGGCCATGTACATGTTTTCAATGCCTGAAGGACCCCGTCGGAAAAACGAGGCACAGGTTTGGCGAGTTCTGCCGCGAACCGGGAGGCAAAATGCTGTGTGAGGAGCAGGACATCATCGCCGCGGTCTCTCAACGGCGGAATCTCTGAGGTGAGCACATTGATGCGGAAGAAGAGGTCCTCGCGGAATAATCCCTTTCTGACCAGCGTTGGTAGGTCCTTGTTCGTTGCTGCAATGATCCTCACGTCCACCTTTCGCGCCTGTGATGCGCCAACCATGCAGACTTCCTTGTCCTGGAGAACGCGCAGGAGCTTTGCCTGCATCGAAGGACTCGTGTCGCTGATTTCATCCAAAAAAACCGACCCTCCATCTGCCGTCTGAAAGAAGCCGGCCCGCGTTTCCGTCGCACCCGTGAACGCTCCCTTGATGTGGCCAAAAAGCTCACTCTCAAGCAGCCCTTCAGGAATACCGCCGCAGTTCACGGGGACGAACGGGGCTGCCGCTCTCGGGCTGCTGTAGTGGATCGCGCGGGCTACAAGTTCTTTGCCCGTTCCGCTTTCTCCTGTCAACAGCGCCGTGGCCGCAGTTGAAGCTGCTTTGGAGATGAAAGCGATGACCTGTTGAATGCAAGGAGATTCTCCGATGATGCCAAATGTGGTTTTTGTCGGAGTCTCAGGGGCGTCACAGGAAGCACGCCGTCGATGTAATTTGCCGAACGCACGTCTTACCGCTTCAAAGAGCTCCTCGTCCGTGAAAGGCTTGGGCAAGTATTCCTCGGCCCCCGTTTTGACCGCTTTCACTGCGCTCTCTACGGAGGCGAAGCCGGTAATCATGATGACTTCGGTGTCCTTGAAGTTCTCTCGAACGTGCCGTATCAACTCCATGCCGCTCACTTTCGGCATCTTGAAATCTGTGATAACTAAGTCGACAGGCCTTGAGTCAAGGATACAAATCGCTTCTTCAACGCCAGGGGCGGTCAGAACCTGGTAACCTTTCCATGTCAGGTTGCGCCGAAACACCTCCAGCGTGTCCGGTGCGTCGTCCACAACAAGGATGCTCAGATGATCAGATGGCTGTTTCATTCCGATTGACTGTTAAATGTTCTGTCCGGACATTGGTGAGAGGAATACGAATCTCGAACAACGATCCCTGGCCCGGTTTGCTTTCGACGCGTATGGACCCGCCATGGGATGACACAATCCCATGAACTACGGACAAGCCAAGCCCCGTCCCTTGTCCCGCTCCTTTTGTCGTGAAGAAGGGGGTAAAGATATTCTTCAAGACTTCTTCATTCATGCCGATACCGGTGTCCTCTACGGTGAGCCAGGCGTTCAGATCGTCCGCATGGGTTCGGATCGTCAGCGTGCCGCCGAGGGGCATGGCCTGGATTGCGTTCACGACAATATTGACCAGCGCCTGGTGAAGCTGCACGGGATCGCCGGCAATGGCGGGTAGGTTGGAACATAGTTCACGCATAACCTTGATGCCAGCTTTGGCACATCGGGACTCGAGAAAGTACAATCCATCTTCGACAATGGTGTTCAGATTGGTTTCAACCTTCTCCGGAGTCTGTTGACGTGCAAAAGTGACGAGCTTCTTCACCACCTCGCGTGCGTGGAGCGAGGCCTTGATGATGCGTTCGATATCCTTCTGCGTTTGACTGTTGAGCTCCGATGATTTCTTGACAAGTTGAGAAAATCCGAGGATGCTCTCGAGAGGCTCATTCAACTCGTGTGCTACTCCAGCAGCAAGCTGGCCGATGGTGGCGAGGCGGTCGGCATGCATAAGCTGGTTCAGGAGCCTGCTTCGTTCTTTTTCCAGCAACTTCCGCTCAATGAGAAGTCCGATTTCGCCGGCAACGGTGTCGATGAGTCGGCGTTCTTCCTTCATGAATGGTCCTTCGTCAAGCTCGGGCTTTTCGGCTGAGAGAACCACTTCCACTTTGCCGCGGGTTGCCCCGTTCACAACAATCTCTGCCTCCTGTTTGCCATGGCCATGCTGGGCCGAAGTTGAAAAAAACACTTTGTCGTCGAACGAAATTTGCGCTGACGTAATCTCCGGGTAAAGCCACGCGGGAGGGAGCAGCTCGACGATCGATTGAAGGAGCGTGTCAATGGTCAGACCCGGCTGAAGGGCAAGCTGGACGATGCCATAGAGACATCTCAGCTCCTTGACCCGTTCCCGCAAGGAAACGCCGGTTCGCCGCTGCACAAAGGCATCGCCAAGCGTTTGAGCCACATCCTGATATAAGTCAATCTCGTCCTGAGTGAAGTAGTTTTTCTTGTTGCTCTTGAGTTGCAGCACCCCATCGATGCTGTCTTCAACAGCGATGGGAATAAGCGCAACAGATCGCCACGAGTCCCGGGGCTGGATGCGTTGAGTATGCCTGCGGCCATCCATTGTCCACTGAACGCTCAACCCGCGGGCGGCATCGCCTGTCCAAGTTGTTTTGAACTGCCGGACAGTGCTGATGGGAGTCGTTTCTGGATCACCGTTCAAGATTGCCCAACAGATGTCCGCCACGCTGGAGGTTGTTCCGAGGGCAGAGGGTGGCTCGTTCGGGCTGTCCTCCCGTGGAGGAATGATTTCGAAACGGAAGGATTTGCGGGACTGGGAAACCTCACCGCAAAACCGGTGGTTGTGTTCCTTGATCCAGATTTCAACAGAATCACAACCGGAGAATTCTGACACCATCATGCACACTTCCTGAAGGAAATCGAATCTGAGAAGCCCTTTGTGCGCACAGCCCAAGATGCCGTGCGAAAGGGCGCGAAATCCTCCAACAATTCTGTGATGGTGCACGGTGGAGGTCCCCTTTGACTCCCGCGTTTTCCTTTTCTTCTCCGGTCGTCTCACGTGCCTCCGGTGCTCCTTCGTAGGTTTCCAGCCATACGGCTGGCGCTAATGCGGAGAGTAGTACAACGGACAACGTAAGTCAAAAAACCGAGGAAGTCAAAGCAGTGTCGACCAGGGAGCCAGATTCCTCCCAGAATGCCCTCAGCGCCCATTTCCATTTTTGCCACTGACGTCCTCGATGGTCTCTCACTGGAAATTCAGAGAGATCTTTTGTAAGCTCATAAGTACCGATGGAAAGAGGCCGGCGACGCTTCTGAGTCGGGATGCAATACACGCCGAACAGACACTTTGAATTGCCGCAACGAGCTCTCTTACACTCCTTCGATCCATAGGCACGCTCGATTGCTGAGGACAGCTTTTCATTCATCAATCGCTTCTGGAGGTGCTCTATCAAACGTCTCCCTATGCTCTGCGCGGTCTCGGTTCTTTTAACAATCGCAAACGCACAGGAAAAAAAGATCACGATAAGAGTTCTTCTCCCCGCTACGACACTGAACAATCCTTCGATCTATGTTGCCGGAAACTCTCCGATGCTTGGCAACTGGGATCCCGGCAAGATCCGTCTAGTGAGAGATAACGACTCCGTCTGGTCGTTCTCCACCGGCGCTCCCGTGGGAAGCGTCCTCGAATTCAAGATAACCCGCGGTACCTGGGATACGGAGGCTCTGTATGTTGACGGTGTCATTCCTCAAAACACGGTCGTTCGGGTCGTTTCCGACACCGTGATAACGCTTGCGCCCCTCACCTGGAACGACATCTCCCCCGCACGGCGGAATCGAGAAGCGACCGGCAAGATAGTTGGGACGATCAACTATCATCGTGGACTGAAGGGCGAAGGACTTAACTATGAACGCGATCTGATCGTTTGGCTCCCACCATCGTACGACCAGCAGGCACAGAAACGATACCCCGTTCTCTACATGCACGATGGTCAAAACGTCTTCGACCCAAAGACGTCGTTCATCGGATACGAGTGGCGGGCCGATGAGGTTGCCGATAGTCTCATCAAGTCGAATTCGATGGAGGAGATCATCATCGTTGGAATCAACAACACGCCTGATCGGATCTCCGAGTATTCCGACACTCCTCTCGGACAAAGTTATGCCAGATTCGTGGTCAACCGGGTCAAACCCCTCATTGATTCACTCTATCGCACCCGGTCTTCACGCGAGAATAC
>JAERML010000064.1 GCA_016844425.1 Bacteroidota bacterium | reverse complement strand
GGTGCCTTTGCCGACTGGCCTCCGGACGACAACCAGCCACCTTGGGGCGACGTTACATATCTCCGCATGTACACCCATCCTGACTTCAATTACATCGGGTACAACACTATACGGATGTATGACACACGTCTAACACAACCACAGTTTGTGAACCGTCCCCTCTGGGATCGGATCATCGGCATCATACCCTACTACCAAAGAGAATTCAAGATTGACGGGGTGATGATCGATATGGGGCATGCGTTGCCTATGCAACTGAAGGCAGAAATGGTGAAGACGGCCCGTGATGTAGACCCGGATTTCGCGTTCTGGGATGAGAACTTCTCTATCACACGCAAAAGCCGGGACGAGGGATATAACGCGGTGTTCGGGTTCGTGTGGATTGACGAGCATCAACCGTCACGGATGAAGGCACTGTGCAAGAGGCTGTCATCGGAGGGATTCCCCATCCCGTTTTTTGCAACGCCGGAGAATCACAATACTCCGCGTGCTGCCTCCCGCCGGGGGGGTCTCTCGTATGCGAAGTGGTCATGGGTGGTCAACAACTTCCTTCCGGCAATCCCGTTTCTGCACTCGGGATTCGAGCTGGGTGAAGAGTACCCCATCAACACCGGGCTCGACTTTACAACCGACCAACTCAGGCACCTGCCATCTGAAAAGTTGCCGTTGTTCAGTGAGTACGCGTACGACTGGTTGAACAAAGGCCAGTTTACATCCTGGGTTGCCAGGGTGTCCGCAATCAGGAGGAGGTATGCACGACTGATCAACGATACCGATCCCCAGACCTTTATAATGTTGCATGATCACAATGATCACATCCTTGCGTTCGCCCGTCTGTCCGACTCGATGAAGAAACGAGTTGCGGTTATCGGCAATACTGACTACCATTCCAGTGCGGCGGCAGCAGTCCGCATTGATACGACAAAGAAACAGGTCGTCGATCTCCTGAGTGGGAAGAAGTTCGCTGTGCAAGCCAACCACCTCCACGCAACACTCCAACCCGGCCAATGTCTGGTATTCGAGTACTGACCATCGGCATCGTTGCCTGTCTTGTTCTTCTGTTCGCACCAGGTTGCCAACAGAAGCAGGATCCGCGCCATATTGTCATCTGGCATCAGATGAGGGTGGATGAGCGTCTCATCCTTGCCGATCAACTCAGGCAGTTCATGGAAGCAAACCCGGGCATCACGGTTGAAGAGATCTACAAGGAAACGGAGGAGCTCAGGTCAGGGTTTATTGTGGCAGCCATTGCCGGACAGGGACCAGAACTCGTCTACGGGCCATCGGATCAAGTGGGGCCGTTTGAAGTGATGGGAATTATCCAACCACTCGAGCCGCTCTTTGACTCGTCCTACCTTGCCCAGATCATTCCCAAGGGTCTTACATATTACAAGGGCCACCTGTACCAGATGGCCGACAAACTTGGAAACCATCTCACACTCATCTACAATCGTGATCTGATTTCAAGCCCGCCGCAAACGGATGAAGAGCTGATAAGTGTGGGGGAAAAACTGAGGAGGGACACTGACGGTGATGGCAGACTCGATCAGTACGCACTCACGTGGAACTATACAGAGCCTTTCTTTTTCATTCCGTTCATGACCGGATTTGGTGGTTGGGTGATGACCGACGACGGAGTGCCGACACTGGATTCGAAAGGGACAGTGAATGGACTCAAGTTCATCCGTGACCTTCGGGACAAGTACAAAATTGTTCCGGGCGAAGCGGACTACAACATTGCGGATATCCTCTTCAAGGATGGAAAAAGTGCGATGATCATCAACGGGGATTGGTCATGGGCAGGGTACAAGAAAGCAGGAATCAGCTTTGGTGTGGCGCCGCTTCCAAAAATCATGAGTACCGGCCTCTGGTGTGCGCCGATGATCTCGCCAAAGGGGTTTTCAATGAACGTCAATGTGGAAGGCGAAAAGCGTGAGCTGGTCGTCCGGCTGCTGAAATTCCTGATGCAACCGGAGATCCAGTTGCAGACAGCGAAGCAACTCTGGACCATGCCAACGCGCATCGAAGCCGTCCAATCGGATTTTGTCACGAACGATGACATCCTGAAGAACTCCGCGCTCCAGATTGAGCGGGGGAGAACCATGCCCGTTGTTCCCGAGCTGCGTGCCATCTGGGATTCGATGCGCCCAAGCTATCAGGCTGTTCTCGGCGGGGCGAAAACACCGGAACAGGCCGCTCGTGACATGCAGGATTTGGCATTGAGAAAGATCAAAGAGCTGAATGAGTAAGAACAGTCTATAGAGTTTGTAGAGTCAATAGAGTTGTATTGAAAACTCAACGAACTCTATAGACTCCATAGACTCTACGGACTCCACGAACTCTTTCGACTCTACAGACTCTTTCTTATGAACCGAACCGCGCACAAACTCTTCATTGCCTTTCTTGTTGTCCCGGCGTTCCTTATTCTCGCCGCGGTAGTGTTCTATCCGTTCGCCTACAATGTTGTTATCTCGTTCTCGAACATGAGCCTGCGGCATATCAAGGATTGGACCATCACGGGACCGCAGCAGTATATCAAAGTATTCACCGAGCCGACGCAGCCGGATTTTTATGTCGTGTTTGCCAAGACCATCATCTGGACGGTGGTGAACATTGTATTCCATGTCGTCATCGGGGTGTTCCTTGCATTGTTGCTCAACCAGAAGGATATAAAAGGCAAGCCCTTCTTCCGGACACTGTTGATTCTTCCGTGGGCGATTCCGCAGTACATTGTTGCGCTGACGTGGCGGGGAATGTTCAACTACGAGTATGGCTCCATCAATCTCATCCTGACGAAGTACCTCAACATGCCCGCGGTGGAATGGCTCAAGAGTCCGACCGAAGCGTTTCTTGCTTGCATACTCACCAACGTGTGGCTGGGGTTTCCGTTTATGATGGTGATTGCACTCGGAGCACTTCAGAGTATTCCTCAGGAGTTGTATGAGGCAGCGGATATCGACGGGGCGTCATGGCGGCACAAGCTGACCAAGATAACGTTTCCACTTCTCCGCCCGGTGATGATCCCGGCGATCACCCTTGGCACCGTCTGGACCTTTAATAATCTGAACATTGTCTGGCTTGTCAGCAACGCGGGAGAACCATCGGACCAGACGCACATCCTCGTGTCGTTCGTGTATAAGGCGGCGTTCAATCTCTACCGCTACGGATACGCCGCGGCACTCTCGATGGTGATCTTCGCCATTCTGTTGGCATTCAGTCTTTTCTTCATGAAGAAAACCAAGGCAACGGAATCGGCATATTAGCAATCAACGGGGCGATCTGTTGCCATGAGAGACTCTACAAACTCTTGATTCCACAAACTCTTAACTCTACAAACTCTTGACTCAATAGACTCTCAACTCACTTCATGAATTCCAAACGCTTTCTCCGCCTGCTCTTCACGTATCTTGCCCTCACTCTTTTTGCGGTGATCGCGGTGTATCCCATCCTGCAGGTGGTGACGATTTCGCTCCGTCCAGCCGACAGGCTCCTCTCAACATCACTGGAGATCATTCCGGACAACGCGAGTTTCAAGAATTATGTGGATCTCTTTGCGGACCGACCCTTCCTTGTGTGGATGGGTAACAGCATCTTTGTCTCACTGGTGGTGACTCTTACCGGCGTTGTTCTGGCTGCTTTGACGGGCTATGCCTTCTCGAGATTCACCTTCATTGGAAAGAAGATCGGGTTACTCAGTCTGCTCACGACGCAGATGTTCCCTGCCACGATGCTTCTGCTCCCACTCTACATCATGCTCATCAAGTTGGGTCTGATCAACACGTATCTCGGCGTCATCACCATCTATACGGCCACCGCATTGCCATTCACCATCTGGACGATGAAAGGTTACTACGATACCATCCCCTATAGTCTTGAGGAAGCGGCCCGCATTGACGGTTGCAACCAATTCCAGGCGTTCTATAAGATCATCCTCCCACTTGCCACCCCAGCCCTGGTGATTACAGCGCTCTTTTCCTTCATGACAGCATGGGCAGAATACCTTGTGGCTGCACAAATCCTTCAGGATTCGTCGCTCTGGACCCTCCCCCTGGGGCTCAAGTCATTTGAGTCCAACATGTCCACAGAATGGGGACTTTACGGTGCATCGTCCATCATCGTGACGATTCCCGTTGTGATTCTGTTCCTCGCACTTAGCAAGTACCTTGTCTCGGGCCTTACACTGGGGAGCGTGAAAGGCTAGTGGATCATCGGTGTTTGATTGCTGCGGAAAAATTCACTACCATACCTGTGGCAAAACTCCACAACATCGTTTGCTGGTGGGCTGTCCTTAGGTCTGCCGATCCATCCGACACTCGTTGCTGATGTTCTTTTACACGCTGCACCTGAGTATAAGCGCCGACCAGGTTGAGTAAAGAGAACATTGGTGATCATTCCGTAAGTCCTTTCCCAAACTCTAACTCCGATATCTCGTTCGTCCGCGCGCAATTGTTGACAATTGCCCCAACGACCGGTAGGTCCATTCAGCGCCCACCGGTGTGCAGTGTTTCTGCGGCAGGTGAGACATCAAACATTCGAGCAAAATGACTATGCATAACTCCATTGTTCTGGTGAAACAAGTCCCGGATACGTCGAATATTTCGGGGCAGGTCATGAAGGAAGACGGTACTGTGAATCGTGCCAAACTCCCGGCCATATTTAATTTTGAGGACAAGGTTGCCCTGGAGTTTGCACTCAGAATTAAAGACAAGTTCGGCGGAAAGGTAACTGCAGTTACCATGGGACCTCCGCGTGCCTCGGACGTATTGAGGGAATGCTTGTACATGGGGGCCGATGAAGCCTACCTTATCACCGATCGGAAGTTCGCCGGGGCGGATACACTTGCGACTTCATATGTGTTGAGTGAGGCCATCAGGAAGATCGGCAACTATGATTTTGTTTTTGCCGGCAGACAGGCAATTGACGGAGACACTGCCCAAGTGGGGCCGCAAACCGCGGAGAAACTGGGTATTCCACAGATCACATACGCCGAAGAGATTCTCAAAGTGAAAGAAAAATCCGTGCGGGTGAAGAGGAAAATAGACGGGGGAAATGAGGTTCTTGAAAGCACCCTGCCTGTCCTCGTGACTGTCCTTAAGGATGCGGCGGAGCCTCGTCCCTTCGCTGCAAAACGGGTGATGACGTACAAAGGTGCGAAATCGCTTTCGGAGCTTGAAAAACTGGCGGAGGGAAACTCCCTGCTTTACATCGACAAGCTCGTCTACGAATACACGAACCGGTCTTTGTTCATTCCGACGCTTACAGCCGACGATCTGCACATCGACGTGGGCCGATGCGGCATCAAGGGTTCTCCCACAAAAGTATACGCAGTCGAGTCGGTGGTATTGGCGGGAAGCTCGCCGATACGGGTTGAAAACTCCAAGGCTGGCATGAACATGTTGATCGACGCACTTATGGAAGATCGAATTCTGGGATAACGCAATGGCCAAAACTGGCAACGATGTGTGGGTGTTTGTTGAGCAACGCGACGGCAGGCCTGTCGACGTCAGCCTTGAGTTGCTTAGCAAAGGGAGGAAACTCGCGGAGAGCATGAATGGAGTGTTGAAGTCTGTCGTGATCGGAGAGGGCGCGACGTCCATTGCCAGGGAGACATTCCGCTATGGTGTAGATGAATCCTTTGTTGTCGAGCATCCCAGCCTGAAGATATTTCGCACTCTGCCGTACAGCAGGGTTATGACTTCCCTGGTCGAGCAACATACGCCGCGCGTGGTTCTTTTTGGAGCGACAGTAATCGGACGTGACCTGGCGCCACGGGTCGCGTCGCATACCCGTAGCGGGCTGACCGCGGATTGCACTGACCTCAGGATATGCGACGTATCCTATCTGGGAAAGGAATACAAAAACCTGCTGCTGCAAATCCGGCCCGCGTTTGGGGGTAATATCATTGCCACTATTATTGCCCCTGACAGTCCGACCCAAATGGCCACCGTTCGCGAAGGCGTCATGGAGATGCATCCGCTGGACCAGCCCCATGCAGGGAGGGTTATTGAGGTCCCTTATCAGCCGAATGAGATTGATGAGCTTGTCCATATCGTCGAACAACACCGCGTCGAGAACAAGGTAAATCTCAAGGGAGCCCCGATCATAGTTGCCGGAGGGTACGGGCTCGGAACAAAGGAGAATTTCAGACTTGTGCACGAACTTGCACATACACTCGGCGGGGAGGTGGCAGGCAGTCGCGCCGCGGTGGACGCAGGCTTCATCCCCCATGAGCGTCAGGTGGGCCAGACAGGAGTGACGGTTCGCCCCAAGTTGTACTTTGCGATAGGCATTTCTGGGGCAATCCAGCATCGTGCCGGAATGCAGGAAGCGAAGAAGATAATCGCCATTAATACCGACCCGGATGCGCCAATTTTTGACATCTCGCATTATGGAATAGTAGGTGATGCGATGGAAATCATTCCGAAGTTCATCGAGGCGTACAAAAGCAAATTGAAGTGAGTGTGATGCCAAATTTCTTCGTAGATAATCGGGACATCCTTTTCCATTTTAACTCCTTCGACCTGAGAGAAATTGTTGCTCTTGCTGAGAGCAACTACACGCAGGCAAGGGAATTCAGTCATGCCCCCGTGAACTATGAGGATGCAATGGAGAACTACCGGAAGGTTCTGGAGGTCGTCGGGGACCTTGCCGGGAATTCCATCGCTCCGCGGGCAGCGGGGGTGGACCAGGAAGGCGCCACGTTCGCGAACGGACAAGTATCGTATGCTGAAGGCACACGTCAGAACATCCAGCAACTAGCCCAGGCGGATCTCATGGGCACCATTCTCCCGCGGAAGTATGGCGGGTTGAACTTCCCGTTTACGTTGTACATGATGGTGACGGAGATTCTCTCCCGGGCCGACGCATCGTTGATGAACATCTATGGGTTGCAGGATATCGGTGATACGATAAGAAAGTTCGGGACCGAAGAGCAGCGACAAGAGTTCCTCCCGAGGATCTGTTCGGGAGAACACACAGGGGCGATGGCGCTCACCGAGCCCGATGCCGGCTCTGATCTTCAGGCGGTGAAACTGCATGCATATCAGAACGATCAAGGAAAGTGGTTCTTGCGGGGTGTGAAGCGATTCATTACGAACGGCA
>JAERML010000281.1 GCA_016844425.1 Bacteroidota bacterium | reverse complement strand
CCACGCCTGGTGTATGGGGGTATTTTCGCGTGACACCCTTGTTGCCTGTTGCTGAAAGGGCATCTTTGTAATTCAGCGCTGAATAGTGAACTTTGATCAGCACGTCTACTTCAGGAAGATCCCCCACGGGTAGCGATGTGACTGCACGGGCATAGGTACCTTCAGCTGCTTCCGTTACTCGCAGGGCTAGAAATGTTCTTTCATTCATTTTCCGTGTCCTGACTCTTGACTCTTGCCGGAAGACCGCCTCCGTTCTTCCATTTTGACAAACTCCTCAACCGTTCTCCGTGCAGAGTCGTCAAGTCTGGTAAGCCTCCCTTTGAACTTCCGTCAAGTCTGGTAAGCCTCCCCTTGAACTTTGGCAACCGGTCAAAAATCATTGTGCTTTGGCAATCGGCTCGTGCCAGATCAAACACTTTCACCGCTTCGGACTTCGCTGTGGGTAGCGCTGAAGTATGACAGCTCCCGCATCCGGGACGAATGATCTCCCGTACCTCGTTGCTTAATCCCCCGACAACAACCAGAGAATCGGAAAACGCCGCCGGAGGTTGGGGGCGTTACGATGGGGTTGCCAGAAGTTCTAGTCGTGTTGACTTTCCAACCACCGCTCGGCATCGATGGCGGCCATGCAGCCAGTCCCCGCAGCACTCACGGCCTGGCGATAGACGCTATCTGCAACATCGCCTGCGGCAAACACGCCGGGAATATTTGTGCGCGTGCTGCGGTCCCGTATGATAAGGTAGCCAACGCCATCCATGTCGAGCTGCCCTTTGAAGAGATCGGTGTTCGGTTTGTGCCCGATTCCCATAAAGACGCCATCGGCCTGCACAGTTGACAGGCCACCGGTCTTCACGTTGCGGAGACGGATGCCCGTGACGGTTTTCTTTCCGTTTTCACTCCTGCCGAGAATTTCCTCCACCACCGAATCCCAGATGAATGCGATTTTCGGGTTCTTCTTCGCCTTGTCCTGCATTATCTTAGATGCTCGCAATGAGTCCCGCCTGTGGACAATGCTGACCTTGGAAGCGAACTTGGTCAGGAACGTCGCCTCCTCGATTGCGGTGTCGCCACCGCCAACCACCATCACTTCCTGGTTCTTGAAGAAGAAGCCATCGCACGTGGCACATGCCGAAACACCGTACCCCATGTACTCTTTTTCCGAAGGAAGGTCGAGCAGCTTCGCAGAGGCTCCGGTCGAGACAATCACCGCGTCGGCAAGATAGAGTTCATCGTCTGCCCATAGCTTGAAGGGACGCGTGGAGAAATCCACTTTCGTGATGTTCTTATAGAGCGAGCTGGCCCCGAAACGGTGTGCCTGCGCCCGCATGATCTCCATCAGCTCCGGTCCCATCACTCCTTTTTCGAAGCCGGGGTAGTTCTCAACCTCCGTTGTAATGGTAAGTTGTCCACCGGGTTGGATTCCCTCAAAGACAACCGGGCTCAAGTTCGCACGGCCGGCATAAAGAGCAGCGGTAAGTCCGGCAGGACCGGACCCTATGATGACAACCTTATGATGATGAGCGTCCGTCATTCGTTTCTCCGTTGATGGCGTGTCACAAGGACACGAAGGCGCAGTGCAGTTTCTCTTTCTTTGTTGGCGCCTCTCGCTACCAATTAGATGCTATAAAAGGGAAGATCGGGTCAAACAGCCTCTGAGTCGTCACGAGAGTGTTCTAAAACGATGTTGACATTGCGGACAAGCCCATCCCGTTTTGTCCGCTTTATCGGGCTCCCTTTGAACTTCTCGTTGAATTCATCCTGTGGCATGTCTTGCCATTTTGCGAGATCGGGAGCCACATTCCATGGTCGCGGGACGAATCCCTTCTCTGCTGCCGCAACAGAGAACTTGTGGTTCCACGGACAAACATCCTGGCAAATGTCACAGCCATAAATCCATCCTTCAAACTTTCCGGTCACATCCCCCGTGATCTCCCCACGATGTTCGATAGTAAGATACGAGAGGCAGCGGTTTGAATCAACGACGTACGGCTCAACAATCGCGCCTGTCGGGCAGGCTTCGATGCAGAGTGTGCACGTGCCGCAATGATCCGTTGCCGGCGCGTCAGGCTCGAGCTCAAGCGTGGTGATCAACTCACCGAGAAACACCCACGAGCCGAACTCCGGCGTGATGACATTCGAATGCTTTGCAATCCACCCGATCCCGGCCCGTTCCGCCCAGACCTTATCCATCACCGGACCTGTATCCACATAGTACCTTCCCTCCACACCGGGGAACTCCTGTTGCATCCACGCCCAGAGTTGTTTCAGACGATCGGTCAGTATCTCATGATAGTCATCTCCCCACGCGTAACGGGAGATTTTGCCTACGCCAGATAGATCTTTGTGAGACGTTGGCGTATAGTAGTTCATCGCCACCGCTATGACCGACCTGGCACCAGGCACGACGATGCGCGGATCGGTCCTCTTTTCCGGATTCCGCTTCATCCATTCCATGGTTCCTTGATAACCCCGACTGAGCCACTCCTGCAAGTGCACGGCTTCTTCGTCCAGTGCTTCAGCCGTGGCTATCCCAACCTTGGTGAACCCCAGTTGCAGCGCCTTCTCCTTTATGAGCGTGGCGTGCGTGCTCATTGTTCACTACCAGTCGCTCTTCGGTTGTTCCACATATACATCTCCTCCCTCCACCTTTACACGATACACTGTCGCCCTTCCGTTCCCGAACTTTGGCCGACCATCCTCCAGCGAGAATGTCCAGCCATGCATCGGGCATGTCACGAACAAACCGTCCAACGTCCCCTGGTACAGCGATGGTGTGTGCTGGTGCGGACAAA
The DNA here is from genome assembly GCA_016844425.1 of Bacteroidota bacterium. The sequence goes on along the minus strand of JAERML010000281.1, from coordinate 325 downwards.
CGTTGTTGATGGCATAGACCTTCCCCCCGATCCGCCAGAGCGCAATTGCCTCTCCCGCTACATGAACGAGCAGACTCCGTTTCTCGCCGATGTCGGACATACGCGCAACTCTGATGAACTCCACGGCAGCTCCCGTCTATGATGTATGACAATCGGGGATTCCCGCGTCGTCAGCGGGAAGCGGGCTTCGGCTCGGAGACAACACTCGTTTCAGCGAGCTGGTCATGTACCCATGGGATTCGCGGGAGTTGTATTTCTCTAGCTGTGAAGAGGTGACCGGCATAGAACGCTATAGCGTCATCGGCGTATCGACTACGATCCCTTT
>JAERML010000280.1 GCA_016844425.1 Bacteroidota bacterium | reverse complement strand
ACGCGGGGCCTTTTCCCGAATCCCATTGCGGTGAATCCGCCACCTCCGCCAGCTCCTCCAACGCCGACGTTCTTCCAGATTCCAGAGCCACCCCAGATCGCAAGTATCCAAGTCAATGAGGGGAGGCTGACACGAGTGGTTTTGACGCTTGATCTTGACGCATCACTTGTTCGGAGATCTGAGTTTTTTGAGATTCATCCAACACTCTATATTTCTTCGGTTCTGAATTACTAACATGGAATCTGTCGCATGAAGACCATTGCAAAAGGCCTCCGCGTTCTCATTCGTCCGCTCGCGATCATTGTGTTCCTCTCGCTTGTCGTGTGGACATGCAAATACCCGTCAGGTCCACTGAAAGACAACGCAGTGCCCGATACCCGGCTTGCGAACGTTCCTCCGAACGATACCATTGCTCAGTTCATTCAACGAAATGCTTTTCCAGAGCTTACGTTGAACTGGGTGGGAGATGATCCGGACGGCTACGTGATTGCTTTCCAGTATCGATGGACTTCGACTTCCTATGGTCAACCCTTCCCTGCACCCGGCGAATGGTCGACACATCTGAACCTTACGAAGCCGGAGTGGCAAAACGTCGTACAGATTAAAGGGAATCCAAGCTCGGTATTCAATGTCTATAATTATCTGGCAACGCTTGGCCCGAATGACACTTCGTTGATACGAATCATTGGAGACTCGCTCCGAACGAGGAGAGCATTTGCAGTTCCTTACAAAACCGGGATTGTGCCAACGGATTCTATTATTGGTGTTGACCGTCTGATTCTGCAGACCCCCACGATTGGAACGTTCATCTTCAGCTCGCCAAGTGATAGTAACCTGCATAAATTTGAAGTACGATCCGTTGATAACAGTGGAGCGATCGATCCCTCACCAGGGTTCGTGAATTTTTGGACGCTCGTCTCACCCGGTTCTGTGGTAGTCATGGATGCCGTGCCCCCTGTGAATGCTCTCGCTGTTCGCCGGAAGACTGATTACTTTCTCGGTTTGAGGTTTGCGTTCCACGCCCTCGATGCAAACAACGGTTTTGGCATCGAATATCAATGGAGCGTGGATGATACAAGTTGGTCCCCTTGGTCTTCCAGTCTGGAGGCCCGGGTGACCGCGTTGGATTTCAAGCCGGTTGTCAGCGGAACACATCTCTTTCAGGTTCGGGCTCGCAACAGGTGGGGTGTAATCAGTCCGTCGTTCAATACACCGTTTACTTCGACCGTGCCCAGAATTGACTCTCTTGGTTACCCGAAGAGAATTCTCATTATCAACAATGACAGAAGCGGTAACGGCACTCCAGGAAGACCAACGAATGACCAGGTGGATGCCTTCTATCGCGAAGTTATGGATTCCCTTGGTAGAACAGGTCAGTATACCATCTGGAGAACGGCCCCGCCATTTCCTCCCCGATGGCCACCACGAGATACGCTTGGTAACTATACGACCATCCTTGTTCTGTGTGAAGTGAATCTCCCTGTTCTTGGGCAGGAAAGACAGCGGACGTTTGGGGATGCAGACCAGGCGGTGATCATGGAGTATCTCTTCAATGCCGGAGGAACGATAATCTATAGTGGCTCGCCAAACATGCGCCTCCTGATGGCATCGTATGCGAACAGCCAGAGCCAGATTACAGGGCAGTTCCCGATCAGGGTTTTCCATAACTCAAGTACGTTCTTCCCGGCCCCGTATGTTCCGAGTGTCGGGTTGGATTTCAACGGTACGAGGGGCATCGAAGGATACCCTGACTTGCCTCTTGACCCAGCGAAGATTGCCCCTGACTCTCTTGGGGCTCAGGACAACATCGGGAATATTGGAGTGAATTTTCCATTTGGTTTTGCGCAGGCGATTTCAACATTCGATTCTCGCTACAACAGCTCCTTTGAGGGGCTTTCGGTGGGGATACGGTTTCTGGCACATCCGTTTGTTCCACCTGCAACTCGTCGGACATTTTCCTCGGTCTTTTTTGGACACTCCCTGTACTATGTACAAAAGAGTGCAGTTATTCAGTCCCTTCGTAAGGCGCTGCAGGATATCGAATGAAAACTTTTACCGATTCTGAAGGAGTTCTCATGCGAACCAGGTTTACATTGGTATATGTTTCTTGTCTTTTCTTGCTCCTATCCGGCATTGTCCTTGCCGGCACGACTGGAAACATACGAGGGAAAATCACAGATCTTGAAACCGGAGAACCGCTCTCGCTGGTCAACGTTTTAATCGTTGGCAGCGGTCGCGGCGGCGTCACTGATGATAAAGGGGAATATTTCGTGTCGGGTGTCCCGGCCGGAACGTACATAGTTCGATCCTCTCTTCTGGGTTACCGGACATTTGAAGCGAAGAAGGTTGCAATCGACGCGGATGAGACGAGTGTACTTGACTTCAAGCTGGCAAGTGAACTCATCGAGAAGGAGGGGATCACCGTTGAAGGTGCCCGTCCCCTTGTTGATGTGAAGAAAACCGCATGTGAGCAGACATATAATAAGGAGAAGATCGAGCAACTCCCCAATGTCAAGGGCGTGGCTGATGTTCTTGGTTTGCAGGCCGGCGTTGTGAAGTTCGGTTCCCAGTTGTTCTTGCGCGGCGGTCGGGCGAACGAAACACAGATCCTGATCGACGGAGTTGTTTCGAATGATGTTGGTGGTGGGCAATCCACGAATGAACAACTCGCTCAGTTGTACTCCGGGAACGATGCGGGTGGCACAAGCGGGGCGCTGTCAGTTGCGGCCAATGCGATCCAGTCTGTCAGTGTTTCGAGCAGCGGTCTCGATGCTGAGTATGGGAACGCGC
>JAERML010000279.1 GCA_016844425.1 Bacteroidota bacterium | reverse complement strand
CGACAACGAAGAAATCAAAGTGGTCGTTCAGTTCAGGTGCACCACCGGTGATGTCGAGGTTCTTGATCTGCGGGTGGGCGGCGAGGATTTCCAGGCAACGTTCGACCGCCTGACGGCTCATCATCTCGGTCCGCTTCGGGCCGGCATCCACATGGCAATGCTTGCACGCCTGGTTGCAGAGCTTGCCAACATTTACCTGGAGTGTCTCGACCTGCAGGGGTGTGAGCTGCAGGTTTCTTTCCACGAGGGTTTTCTCAAATTCCATTTACATCTCTCCGGTAAAGCTCAAGGTACTATCACATTGTCAGTTTTTCCACTATGTTTCTGCATTGCACGCCATGCGCCAGCGACGCGCCACCGCGAACAGCGGCTGTGACATGCAACGCCTCCGTCATCTGGTCCAGATTGGCGCCGGTTTCGAGGCACTGATTGGTGTATGCATCGATGCAGTACGGACACTGCACCGTGTGTGCGACAGCGAGCCCGATCAGGGACTTCTCCCGTTTCGTCAAGGCTCCTTCAGTTGCTGTTGCTTCCGTGTACCAACTGAGAAACTTGTCCCACAACGGTTTCCGGTTCTTCCCGATGTCGCTGAACTTGGCAAGATCTTTGGATTCATAATACGATGACATTCAGTTCCTCCATATGTTTGATTGAGAGCCTGCGTGGATGGGCTCTGGGGTCAATATGAGTATCCGAGCAACTGAGTAGATACGCTTTACTTCTTGAGACGGATTCGAGTTTCATATTCCCTCAAGTCTTGCTCCGTATCGATGTCGGCAAGGGCAGGCAGTACCGAGCAGGAAAGATCGAGCTGCCTGATCTTTGCCATAGAACCATCGAACACCTGGCCGGTGCTCCATTCGACCCCGCTGAACACATCCTTGACGGGGGCTGTCATCCCGACCAGGAAATAGCCTCCATCAAACGAAGGGCCAATGACGATGTCGTGGTTGGCAAGTCGATTGAATGCGTTGTTGACCATTGAAGCCTGAAGTTCCGGAACGTCTGTACCGATGATCACTGTCTGCTGGGCCCCATCGCCAACCGCTACTGCAAATGCATGTTGCATCCTATCACCCAGGCTGCGACCCTGTTGAGGAACATACGAGAACCGACGTTTTATCCAGGAACGTATGTCCTGTCCGGTTGCGATTGGGTCGTAGAAAAGATAGACTTTTGTCCCACCGCTTGCAAGCTCATCAGCGATGCCAAAGGCATGTTCTGCAAGCTCCCTGTAAATATCTGCCGCACGGTCCATACCCACAGCACGACCCAAGCGCGTTTTTACCTCGCCTGCACGAGGTAGTTTTGTAAAGATGATCAGCGCCCGTTGGTCCATGGTCATGGAATGGACAACTCCCCCTGCGATGGACTGAACGTCCCCCGGACAATCTCACGCACCAGCACCACATAAAAAGGAACATACTCCACGAGAAGAACAAGCGGCTGATCTTCCCACACGCCAGTCAGCCTGTACTGGTAAACGACAAGATTGCTGCAGCAGGACAAACACCGGCAGCGACCAACGAACGACAAGAAGGGCAGTCAGCCAGCAGAGATACCAGGGATGGACAACGGGAGCAACAATGACAAATCCCAGGAACGCGAGAAATGCTTTCTCAATGAACGGCCGCTTGATCATAAGAACGCATCCCAGCCAAAAGATGAGTAGGATCCCACTTATCAGATGTGCAAGTGTGTTGGAACCAACAACCAGGTGGAGAATCTCAAAGACCGAACCATTGAACGACCATTGACGGCTGAACACAAACAACGATTCGTACAGGCCGCCGGTCGTTTCCAGATAGAGCCAACACCCGAACACGAACATCAGCGCGGGAATTGCTGGAGCCCAGAGTCTCCATTGCCCTTCTCCACCTTTCACCAGAAATGGAGCGACAAGCAATGGATACACCTTGGCCAACCCTGCCAGACCAAGGGTAACGGCCGCTGCGATGTGTCTGCTTGTGCTGGCAAGGAAAACGCAAAGGACAAGAAGCAATATTCCAAGAGCATCGATGTGGCCATCGAGGGCGAAGTACATCACCGGCAACGGTGACCAGGCATATACCAACACGATTTCAGGGAGAAGTCCCAGACGCCTGAGGAGGGGAATGAGCACGATGACCGAAACAATATCCATGACAACAAGAAGCAACTTCATCCCTGATACGGAGTCCCCGAACATCTGATGCGACGCCACAAAGAACACCTGTGCCAGCGGCGGATAGATCGTCCGCATGTCCGGAAAATTGATCTTCGCCGGAAGGTCTGCGGTATGGAGATGTGACAGCCGGGGATCACTTGGTGCAAATGCAAATGGGTTGACCCCGGTGGCGGCGACTTTTCCATCCCACACATACCGATAAACATCGTCTGAGGCAACAGGAATGTGAGGAACAAGCGTGAGACGAAACAGAACCGCAAAACCGATGATCATCATAAGTAGCTGATTGCCGCTGGTGACAAGCCTTCCGGACGCGCGAAGAAGGTACACAGCATACGCGCAGAGCCCGAACGTGAGGAGACCGACAACAAGGAAAAGAAGTACCTCACCTGGGCCCCCATTCACCATGTAGAACGAGAGATAGCAGATCTCCATCATCACACCAATGACCGCCATACGAATTGGAGTCATCTCAGACCTTCACAACGACATACTTGAATATCGTGAAGAGAATCTTCGCTGACGCTTTAACGGTGCCAGAAAAGGTGCCCGTTACTTTGGATGACCCGATGCGTTTTCTGTATCGAACCGGGACTTCGATGCATTTGAGTTTCAATTTGGCCGCTTTGATTTGCATTTCCACGGTCCACCCGTACGTCGGATCGCTCATTTTCATCCGCTGCAATGCATCAACCCGGATGGCACGGAACGGTCCGAGGTCCGTAAACCTGTATCCCCAGAAAAGGCGGATCAGTACCGCCGCCAGCCAATTCCCGAAGATCGCCTGCGGCAGCATGGCTCCTTTCTCCCGCACGCCAATCATGCGCGAACCGATCACCAAATCGTATCCCTCATCCTGGATTGGACGAAGAACATCGGGAAGGTCCTCCGGGTAATCGCTGAAGTCGCCATCGAGAAAGACAATCACACCGGCCCCCACCACACCAACTGCGTGACTGATTCCACGAAGGCATGCGTACCCATATCCTTTGCGAGGTTCAGTCAGCACCACCGCGCCTGCGGCCCTCGCAACATCGGCCGTCCTATCGGTGGAGCCATTGTCCACCACTACCACTTCATCAACACATGGGCGCGGAATCGCCTTCACAACACTTGCGATCGAAGGCTCTTCATTGAACGCTGGAATAATCACTGCGACCTTATGCTGGAAAGGTCGTGGTACTATTGGTGTGATGCTGTCGTTCCTTACCTGTTAGCGACGTGATTGCAAAACGAGCGGGAAGAAAGTCACCGTCTGTTGAGATTCCAGTTGTAAGGTAGATACTTGATGGTTTTCGGCGTTGCACCAGCCAGCCCCAAAACACGAAGCGCATACGTCATCGCGGAACCGTGCTTCTTCACAAAATCATCGCCATACCAATTGAATAATTCGGAAAGAAAAAGGGTTTGCGAATCCTGATCGTATCTGTTCTTTGTTGCATCATTGAGAAACATCCTTGCGTTGTCCTCGAGCTGCGCATCGAGTCGGTCGCCGATGTACGCTTCCTTGCGGAGCGGCGGACAGCTCACAGCCGCACACACCAGAGCAAAATGGATGCGCGGTTCATCAAATTCCTTCCTGATGATCTCATGCTCAATGTGGTTCAAACTATATGATTCTCCTCCAATTTCAATCCATCGGATGTCCCAAGGACCGGTATCGCCACGAGTAATCTCAGAACGCTAGTCGATCCCACTTTTCCTTGATGGTGGAGGGATCCGACTTCTTCACCATGGAAAGATATTGTGCGAAGCGTTGATCTGCCTTGATCGCAGGATAGTCTACTCCACCACGGGAGACATGGTCGTTCAATACCTGTGTGAGCACTGCGTGGTTCACTTGAGCACTCATCACCATTGGCCAAACAAACAATAACAACATCGCACGAATGACCCTTCTAGAACGCATAGAAGACGCCTCCCGCAAACACAAATCCACCTGCAATGTTGCGGCCATGAGTCGCGGTGGCAAACGAGGCAGAGATACCGAATTGATCGTTCAGTTTATACAGAACCTTCGGAACAATGGCCGTGTACTCCTGATTGTTTGTGGAAAACCCGAGCGCCGCGGCGGTAACGTTGCGCGAAGGAACCGTGGACGCCGATTCCTTCCCGGAGAGGAGGAGAATCAGAAGGAGACGGTTCTCCAGGAAGCCGTAGCCGAACTCAATATTGTAGAGCACTTCATCTGAGAAGTCCTTCCCGCGAATGTTGTATGCGACGTCGGCAGCAATGAAATAAGACTCCGGATGAAACGACTTCCCAACTGAGAGCCGGAACGCAGTGTTGAATTCCCCGTCGCCGATCCAGAGGCCGTTCGGGTCGGTGTCATCTCCAATTGGAAGGCCAAAGAGCACCTCACTGGAGAATGCATGGCCGTCCACAACAAACCAGTTATAGCGCAACAGCAAGTCGATGTCGCCAATACCACTGTTCGTCACCTTGGTTGCGACAGGAGAAAGTGCAAGTTGGGAGGGAGTAGCTGAGAGAAGTTTGAAGGGGACGGAGGCAGTGACCGTCACCAGGTCTGTAAGGCCATAGTCGGCGTAGACCTGGACAACGTTGTCGAGCACATCGGCATAGATGGGGTTCTTCGTGCTATGGTCGTCGTAGACCTTGTTATATCCGATTGTGCTAAAGCCGACCTGCACAAAACCCGTCCCCTGCTTGCGTGGCCACGGACCAGAAAATGCGCTTTGTGTCATAGAGACAATGGCAATCAAGCCGTACAGAATAAACAACAATGGTGTCTTCATTCTGGACCTTCATTTTATCGTTCGTGCTTGTTTCGCTCTTCATGGGACCGGACATATCCCCATCGACATCTGCCAGAGGAAGGACGTGACGATAAGAGCCATCGCTGAAGCAAAGACAAAACGCCTTATGATGGCAAGGAGGTTTGTTTTGCGGTTCAATGTCATGGAAGCCTCCACCTTCTCCCATCCGCCCGGAGCATTTCCTCTGCTTCCTTCGGTCCCCAGGTCCCGGCTGCGTACTCATATACTCTGGACTGTGGGTTCGAGGACCAGCCTTCGTGAATTGGCGTGATGAGTTGCCATGCGACGTCCACACTGTCACCGCGGGCATACAGCGTCGCATCGCCCAGCATGCAGTCAAGTATCAAGCGTGTGTAGGCATCGGCAAGGTGCCCGCCGAATGACGCCCCGTAGCGGAAGTCCATCGTTACGGGTCGCATACGCATTGCGGAGCCCGGAATCTTCGAGCTGAACTTGAGAGAGATTCCTTCGTCCGGTTGAATGCGAACCACAATATTGTTGTTGGAGATTGTATCCACCGGCAACGCTGTAAAGAGATGATGCGGTGTTTTCTTGAACTGGATTGCTATTTCGGTCACCCGCTTGGGAAGACGTTTGCCTGACCGAACATAGAAGGGAACGTCAGCCCATCGCCAGTTGTCGATAGTGAACCTGAGCGCCACATAGGTCTCGGCCACGCTCGTTGAAGAGACGCCCTTTTCATCCTTGTATCCCGGCACTGCCTTCCCTCCCACCGTTCCTGCGGCGTACTGACCGCGCACAGTAGCCCGGTGAACATCCTCAGGCGCAATCTGCCGGATTGCCTGAAACACTTTGTGCTTCTCGTCGCGCACTTGCTGTGCATCGAAGAGGACCGGAGGTTCCATCGCGGTCAGCGCGAGGAGTTGGAGCATGTGGTTTTGGATCATGTCCCGCATCGTCCCGGCTTCTTCGTAGTACGAGGCACGGTTCTCGACGCCGACAGTTTCAGCAGCCGTAATTTGCACATGATCGATGTAGTTCCGGTTCCAGATCGGCTCGAAAATTCCGTTGGCAAAACGGAAGACCACCAGATTCTGGACGGTCTCCTTGCCGAGGTAGTGATCAATGCGGTAGACCTGGTCTTCCGAAAACACACCGAGCACCTCGGCATTCAGCTGCCGTGCCGAGTCGAGGTCGATGCCAAAAGGTTTTTCGATAACGATGCGTACCCAGCTCCCCGCTGTCCGCGGTTTGTTCAACCCGGATGAACCGAGGTTGCGGACGATGGGGGCATAGAGACTGGGTGGAGTGGCAAGATAAAAGAGGAAATTTCCCTCCGCCATTCTCCGATCGTCAATGGCGTGAAGAGTCTGTCGGAGTTTCTCGAACTCGTGTGCCATGCTTGAGTCAATGGCAATGTAGTGCAAGCCTTGTGCGAAGTTCTCCCACAGAGTAGATTCAGATTCCTGTAACTGCCCGAACTCCTTCATCGCCCCGTGCATGTAAGAGCGGAACGCGTCGTGATCCATGGGTGTACGCCCCACCCCGACAATGGTAAAACCCGCAGGGAGGAGTCCCTGACGAGCAAGGTCAAAAATGGCAGGTACTAACTTTCGTTTGGTGAGATCACCGGAGGCGCCGAAGATTACCATGACGCAGGCGTCAGGAATCTTTTCGGCGGGTGTGGGCTCCTGGAGAGGATTTCTTTCAAGAAGCTTTTCCATGGCACGAATCGTCATG
>JAERML010000278.1 GCA_016844425.1 Bacteroidota bacterium | reverse complement strand
GAGATCTCAACGAGTACGTCATGCCGTTTGGTTATTCAGCCACAGCCTTGGTGCCGGGACCGACGAAAGAGTTTAGCTTTGTCTTGAACGAGCAAGCGATTGGGCCGCCTGCATCGCCCAGCGGTTCTACCGGGTGCAAAGCGCATATCAGCTACCGCATCGACCGCAATCTGATGAAGTTTGATCAATTCTGAGCCGGGTTGAGGGTTGGCAGATCAGAGGCAAGAGCTCAAGCGAAGTAAGTCGCACAGGCATTCATGCGGTTCCACACAGATTTCGCTGCAATCGAGCGATGAAGGAGGATGATCATGATATTCCCAACGCGACAGAACAACGGGCAGGTTTCCAGAATACTTCTGGTGTTGACGGTCGGACTGGCGGTGTTGCTCGCCTCGCCGGGAGGCAGCTGGGCTGCGAAAAAGAGACCTGGTGTCTCCAACATCTGTGGTTGTCTCTGTAAAGATTCTACTGGTGGCGGTGAATTCCTCACCGGCATTCAGAATACGGCAGGAGTCGCCTGCGAAGCCTATAACAATAGAACCTGTTCCCTCGATGGCGGTACGAGAACTGGGACGACCACGAACTGTCAACACGATAATTCGACTGGCACGAACCCTCCAATGGCGATCGTGCCACCTGGAGGTATAAAAGGGACCTTCCAGCAGACCCCGGCTACACCTGGGGGAACGCAGAAACCAACAACCGGGACGATCCAACGTCGGGGTGTCGAGGGCGATGTGCCGACATCTTCAGAAAAGGAAGGCAAGTGACATACGGCTTCATCATGGTGATGGAGCTCCACCTGTCACAAAGGAAAGGGCAATACGTCTACCGGAACCTGTGCGTATCCGAAAGGAACCCTTTCCGGAGAGCAGTGAACGGGCACTAGCGTCAATGTCTTCACACCTCGCGGGAAGGACAGTTGAGGTTAACGTACCAGGACAAAGATGCCCATCATGGGTGGGTTTTTTCATCTTTCGGTTGCCGGTGGTCCTGCGGTGAAAGTGACTTGAGAATTGGATGGGCCGAGTGGCTTCGGACGTCTCCACTCTTCTGCTGGACTCACGAACCGTTAGGTTCTTGCAATCGACTGATTAAGAGATAGCAGCAACTCACGATGAAAAGAAAGGAAACGTGTCATGAATTCAACTCTTGGACCGTTTAGCATCTCGAGACTGTTGCTCATCGGCGTACTGTTATTGAACTTGTGCGGACTCTCCTTGGATATCCAGGCTGCAGATACGCCAACCCCTGCGACAACGGTTGAAGGACAGAAGGCAGGCATAGACGACGCGGGCAAAGTAGAAGAACGAGGTCTTTCGCGCGCGCCCATGCCGGGACGTATGGCACCCGGCGGAAAAGTCTTGACTCCAGGTGCAACATTCTCGGCGCTGACCAAGGCGGAGTGTACCGGCCTGGGATGCAAGGCTGTGACTGATAATGCATGTCCGGATGTCGGCGCACTTCGCGAACGATGTATTTGCAAGGCAGGGACCAAAGGCGTGTGCATCGATGCGGTGAAGTGATCGGCCAAACTAACTGAATCGCGAGGTGGGGAGATGAAGAATTGGCACGGAGAGACGAAAACAGGGACATTCTGAATTACGTCCGGCTCAGCCGGCGGTTATCGATCAATGCAGAATGTCCGCTTAGGAAGACTCGATACGAGGCAAGAATCGGGATGCAACCACTCAGGCATCTCCGGCACGCCAGGCTTCATCGTCGGCACCGAACTCGTGCCGGGGGCGTTGGATGTGAAGAGGCTGAAGGAATTGATCGCGGGGGGAAGATACGGCAAGTGACAGTGCACCGTACAGCCACCCATCGACTCATTCGCAGGAGGGCCAGATGACAAGACATGACGCATACATCGGGGTAATCCGTTCTTCAGTGATCGCGGTGGCGATCGGCTTGGGTGTTTTCTCGTTTGTACTAGCGGACGAACCTGCGGCGCCCACGCCGAGTGTGCCGGACGCACAGAAGCCGGAGGGGAATCCTGCCGACGTGCAGGAGCGTGCGGTGATCCGCGAGCAACGGATGCTACAGGGAATTCCTTTGCAGAAGCCACCGGTTGTGAGCTCTCCCACGCTTACCGCCCCGGCGCCCTATTCAGGGCCGACCGGGCCATTGCCTGTGGTCGGTGGCACAAATGAGCCCGACTACAAATACCCCTGGGTGGTGCGGCTAACCGGGTACGGCTGCGGCGGTGTGCTCATTGATCCGCAATGGGTCCTGACCGCCGCGCATTGCGTCACACCTCGTATTGGGTTCAGCGGCGTTACCTATACCCGGACTGATTCTTACGGCAACGTGCAAAAAGACACGCGCGCTCCTGCTGCTGGTGTTGGGTCCAGCCCCGGCGTCAACCCGGGCGTGTTCATCCACGAGAATTATGCCCCCAACCCGGATCATGCCAACGACATCGCGCTGATCAAGCTGGCGCAGCCATTCCCTGTCAACTTCGTTCTCCAAACGGTCGGGTTGCCAAGGTTTTCGCGTATCCCCGGCCGCGTGGGAACTGTTGCATCCATGAGGCACGACGGAACGCCGGTGCCTCCAGGGCAGATTGCCGTCTTCCGCGGTCCTATTTCTGCACTCGAATCCCCTAGCAAGCTCTTCGTTCAGGCCAGTGCAGCCGGCGCTTCGCTCTGTCCCGGCGACAGCGGATCCGGGTTCGTGACGGTCGAGAATGGTCGCGCGATTGTACGCGGAGTCGCTTCGCAAGGCAGTGTCGGCGACTGCATGACGCCGACCGGCGAAGCCGTCTTCACGGATGTCTTTGCCTTCCGCGGATGGATTCTTCAAACG
>JAERML010000063.1 GCA_016844425.1 Bacteroidota bacterium | reverse complement strand
TGAGGGTTACTGCCGCGAGCTTTGGCAATGCCGGCGGCACATACGATCCAAAGGTCCCGGTTGACAGTGCGCGAAGGGCGTCCATCGGTCTGGTCAATCCCGTGGATACAGTTGATGTTGTCATCGATAGCATCACATTCACGGGCCCTCACTTCAAAAACATCACCCCGACGCCCTTTACGCACAGGCCTGGAGACAACTACGACCGTCTTATCTGGTTCAACTATCAGCCAAAAGACCTGAGTCCGGTGCATCGAGATACGCTGGTGGTCTACACGCAGGATAACATACCAACGGGGAATCGGATCACGTTGCTCGTTGAAGGCGCTAGCCGGCGCGCAATCTATGTGCGGAACACGGCCAATGGCACCTCCTTGTCGTATGGCACTGTGGGATTAGGAGTGGTTCTGGATAGTACGATGCGGATTCACAATTTCCAGGACATTCCATTGAGAGTTGACAGCATTCGCCTCCTTTTGAACAACCCGAAGTATAGCATTACGTCACCATCTGGCGGCTTCGTAGTCAATCGGGGCGACACGGCAAAGGTCAACATTCGGTTCACGGCGAGTGATACGGTGTCGACAAAATCGAGCGGAAACCACCTTGACACAGTCCTGGTGTATTCGGATTTCTCCACAATACCGTTGCGACTTCCCCTCACCGCCAAAGTCACGTCGACAATCGTGTACTTACCAACGGCGACAACGATCGGCTTGGGCACACTCACAGTCGGCCTGTTCAAGGATTCCACGATCAAGGTTTACAATAGGACAACAACGGACTACAGAATTGACTCGGTGTCGGTGTTTTCAGGTAAGGACTACTATGTCCTGTCCAACTCGCTTGTGACCCAGTTAAAAGCCGGCGACAGCACGGCAGTGCAGGTCCGGTTCAAGCCGCTCGCGGCAGGATTTACAAGAGATACGCTGTACATCTGGCACAATTTTGCCCCGTTGTTCACCAATCCAAGGAAAATCGTCCTGACAGGAACCGGCACCACCAGTGCTCTGATTGATCCGGGCAACTATGTGACGGTTGACAATGTACGTGGGCCAGAAGGATTTGCAGTCTCATCTCCAGACTCCAGCTACGTAGAGACTACAATCAATGGCTTCTATTTGAACGCAAGTGCGTCCGACTATGGCGGAACCGCTACAGGTACCAGGCGATCTCCGTTCCTTGCTGGTTCCCCCAACGGCTCATCCGCCCGGTGGACTTTCAGGATCGACTCCACTGCTCCGTATCTGATATACCACTATGCCAACAACAGCCAAAACAATGGGGGTGGATACTATGTCCATCTGCGCAAATTCGGCGTCGGTGGCATCATTGATAGCATACGCTATGATGAACGGACGAACTGGACGAACTATGGTCCTGAAGCAGGTGGCTCTTGGTTTCCACTGATGATGCACCGGATTGACGGCGTCGGGCCAAATGCTGCCTCCATCACGATAGGCGCGGATGCCCTCTCGAGTGCATTTATGCGCCTCGACGCGGTGCGTTTCCTGCGATCCAGGCAAAAGGCTGATATCGAATTCGGCAGGAGGTCGTTGAATTTCAACCCAATTAGGGTTCCGGAAGAGTATAGCCCAACAATGATTGGTACTGAGACTGTTCTTCCTTATCGTCTGTACAACCTCGGACGAGACACGTTGAAGATCAGTGACATCAAGGTCTATCCGACCCAAACACCGGTTCCGTGGTTCTTCATAAAGGACTTCACGGGAGCACCGATCACGATTCCACCGATGACGGTAGGAACCGATGGGAAGGAAAAGGGCGGATACCTTGATATTCCACTGGCGTTCGGCCCCTACCAGGAAGGCTCGGCCCGCGATTCAATGGTCATCTCGAGCAATGACGAGAATGAACAAAAGGCATACATCATTTTGTACGGTGAGGGATTGGGTGTCAACTTCATCATGAATGCCAGTATCGGCAATACCGAACCGCACTACGGCGCGCCGGGTCCACCGGATGTTCCGGTCCTGCCGACATACCGGGAATCTCCGGGGTGGCTTGGCTCCACTGCCTCAGGGTATGCCGCGCCGATTCCCGGGACAAACTTGGCGAGCCGGGTAAACACCGGAGGCGCCACAAGCTTGCCTCATCAGGCCTGGTATCAATTCCAGCTGCCCGAGATTTTCCGCGGCAGACCAACCGACGGCAGATATATATTGGAGTACGGAGGGCCAATCGGCTCCTCGAATGCGTATTCGAACGACATTGTCAAAGTGACCCATACATTCGGAGTCCCTCCTGACAGCGTCTATTTCAGTTCGATAACGGCCGGTTTGCCCGGCGGGACGTGGTGGCTTCAAATCGGGGGAACCACAAAGACCTGGTTCCTCGCACCCGGTGGGCTGATCACCGTTGAGTTCAGACGGGATGCTCAAACGGATGCTGCTGGCGGTTTGGGCTTTTTGAGAACCGACCTCCTCAGGATTCGAAAAGTCCCGTCAGGAGCACTCATCGGTGTCAGCGTTGCTACTGGCGCCCGTGTGAGCTTTGGCGATGTTAGTTTCCGCCAACCGGCAGGCGTAGATGGCAAGGCAAATCGAAAAGAAATCACGTTGGGAAGCAGGGGTGAATCTCAGGTGATCCTGAAAAGTATCAAGTTCCGTAATGGCACGTACTTCAAGCTCGCTGGCGCACCGTCGCTCCCAGTGTACTTGCGCGCGTTGACGGGCGAGCAGAAACTCACGCTCACGTTTACACCCGACAGAATCAGCCCGAGCTTTATGGATACCCTGGAGGTTCTGTCGAATTCCGTGGGCAGAGACTCCGCGCTTCTCGTTCCGATGATAGGGAACGGCATCGGCGGCATCTACACGGTTGACGACGACGGTACATTGCAGGAAGTCTCTTCAACGCCCCTATTCGGTGGTCTCTACATCGAAGGCTGGGATAAGACGAAGATGAACAACTGGCAGGTCGAAACGTCGAATGTCCCCGATCAAATTGGAAAAGGAAGAACCAGACACCTCCTCCCGATCTATTTCAATCCACGGGCTACGTTCGAATGGTATCCCGCGATACCACTCGATCCTGCAGCGGGTGACTCTGTGTTGATGAACGTCGCAGTAACAGTACCGCGCGGATTTGCGCAGGGGAGTCCACGTGCACGCTATCGAGTGTACAGCACCGGCGGCAACTTGACGAAGGATACGCTGGTGAACCAGAACAATCCGGCAAATACCGGCGCGTCAACGCTGGTGGAAATCAACCTCGGCAACCATTACTTCCTCCGCGGTGGACGTGACGTTGCAGGCGGACAGACGTACTTTGGCCACATCCAGCTCTTCAACGATACGGCCGCTGTGAGCGCATATTTCGGCACGACGACCAACTTTGCTCGGCGCGATACATTTGCTCTGCTCGCTGATGCACTGATCCTTCGTGAACTTGACCGGCTGCAGCCTTCGATCACGTCCGTGAAGACTGAGGTCCCGCTGGAGTTCGCACTCAGCCAAAACTACCCGAATCCGTTCAATCCAACCACGACCATTGAGTTTTCGCTCGCACGGCAAGTCCAGGTCGATCTCAAGATCTATGACATCCTGGGACGCGAAGTTGCTACGCTCCTCCAGAGCAACGCAATGAACGCCGGCCGGTACATCGTGCGATGGGACGGCAGGAACAGGTTCGGTCAATCGGTCGCCACCGGCGTCTACTTCTATCGACTCGTCGCCGGCGACTTCGTGCACTCGAAGAAAATGCTTCTGATCAAGTAGCGTCGCTTCCTGTTCCTCGGCATGCCGCTTTCTCCTGGCGGCATGCCGATCGTGTTGCAACTGAAGGGCATCCGCAGTATCTTTGGGTGCCCTTTTTTATTCTAGGAACATGCCATGAGAACGACTAGAACCCATCTCAAAAACCTGTGTCACTCCCGAACGTCTCTATCGGGAGTCCAGAACGCGCTGTCTGGATTCCCCGCCAGACCGCCGGCGGGCTGGCCGCTTAAGACGTGCCTGCACGCTGAAGTGCGGCGTTTCGGCACGCAGGCGTGCGGGAATGACAGTTGGTGCTTCAAAAGTGTTTTTGAGATGGCTTGTAGCCTTTTAGCCCTCTCCTTCATTCTTCTCGTCCCCGGGTGCGCTCCCGAGAAAAGTGAAACCGCAACCCGCGGCAACCTCCACGTGCTCATTGCGGAATCGACGGCTCCTGCGATGGTTGAGCAGGTCAATCAGTTCCTGAGCATCTACGCCAAGAACGGGGCGAACATTACCTACGAGGTGGTTTCCTCTGAGCAGGCAATCCGCCGCTTGCTCCGGGACTCCGTTCGATTCATCATCACGACCCGTCCCCTGACGTCAGCGGAGCGACAGCAGATGCCGGTGGTTGAAGGGTTTGACCTGAACGAAGTTCTTGTAGCCTATGATGGGATCGCAGTGGTCACGCATCACAAGAATCCGGTGGAGCAACTCACAACAATCGAGCTGACCAAAATCCTCTCGGGAGAAATCAAGCAATGGAATCAGCTCTCCCACCCCGAGGGGATGAAGGGAACAATTGAACTTCTCTTTGAGGATTCTTCAGACGTCACCTCATTCATCGATGGGCGGATCCTCCATGGACAACCGGTTCGAAAAGATGCTGAGCGCACCGGATCGAGTCTTCAGACGCTGCGGTTGCTCGTCGAACGCCCCCGGTCGATTGGATTGGTGGGTGGTACGTGGATTGACTCGGCCCGGGTGCCCGCGAAGGTTCTCAATATTGCAGAGACACGCCAGATAACGGACACAACGTACCGTGTCCCGCCCAGTGCATTCGGAAAGTTCTATTCACCCCATCCTGCGAACGTGTATCGAACATTCTATCCTTTGAAAAGGGGAATCTACGTTTATACATTCTGTCCGGTGGGAAGCCTCGCTTCAGGCTTTGGGGCCTTCGTCGCGAACAAGGATGGGCAGCGGCTTCTACTGAATAGAAACATCGTGCCGGGGACACAACCGATCCGGCTCAAAGCTCCGCAATAGTTCTTGCCAGAGCGGTATCGAGACATCATGAGAGCTCAAGATGAGTCTCCAAGTGAGCAGCCGGTGAATAGTAATAGCCCCATACGTGTCATGTGGTATCGCACACCTCTCAGCCGTCAAACCCTGGCGAACCTTAACACCAAAAGCGATACAAGGGGCCTTCTTCAAACGCTGGGGCACTTGGGACTTCTGATGATGACCGGCAGCGTGGCATTCTATGCCGTAGGACGCTGGCCCTGGTGGACCGCCGTGTTGATGGTGTTTCTGCACGGTACCGTGGCTTCGTTCGCGATCAATGCCGTGCATGAATTGGTGCACAAGAGCGTTTTCGAATCACAATGGCTCAACGGTCTGTTTGTGCGGGTCTTCGCCTTGATCAGCTGGGTCAACTTTCCGCATTTCTCTGGCAGCCACATGCGGCACCATCAATATACGTTGCATCCGCCGGATGACCTGGAAGTCGTTTTGCCGATACGGCTGATGGTGAAGAACTTTCTTCAGAGCGGGTTTGTCAATGTGAAGGGCATGCATGATACCGTGAAAACCACCATACGCTACTCTCGTGGCAGGTTCGAAGGAGATTGGGAAACCACTCTTTTCCCCGCCGACCAGCCCGATAGAGGGCGTCCCGTCATACTGTGGGCGCGCACACATCTTGCCTGCCATGGCATTATCCTGGTGGTCTCCGCGTACTCTGGCTGGTGGCTACTGCCGGTCCTGACAACTCTTGCCCCCTTCTATGGCAGTTGGCTCTTTTTCTTGTGCAACAACGCGCAGCACATCGGCTTGCAGGACAACGTGCCCGACTTCCGGCTCTGTTGCCGGACATTCACCGTGAATCCTCTGGTGCAGTTTCTCTACTGGCACATGAACTACCACATTGAACATCATATGTATGCGGCTGTGCCATGCTACAACCTGCCAAAGCTGCACCGAGCGATCTTGAACGACCTGCCACCCTGCCCGCACGGCATTGCCGCCACATGGAGAGAAATCGCGGCAATTCAAAAGAAACAGGACGAAACCCCCAGCTATCAGTACATTGCACAGCTGCCACGGTAACAATGACGCACGCTGACAACCGAATCATTTGATGTGTCGCGTTGGATCCTTACGAGTGGAATAAACGGAGAAATCCCTATGCTTCGGACACTGGTGGTGGGTTTGGGAGAGAAGCCAGAGAGGGTTGAAGAAAAAGGCCGGGTCAAAACCATGAACACAAAAAGCTGACCCGGCATCGTGAGCGAGCCCCGCCTTCAGCGGGGTAAACTCCGCGAGTCGAATCCCTCGGCACGACTCGGGATTCGACCCTGAGGTGATCCGAAGGGTCGAACGATTTCCAGATCAGCTTTTCATTCTTCGATCGACAATTTACAATCTACATTTTGTTGTACCCCCAACGAGATTCGAACTCGTGTACCGAGCTTGAAAAGCTCGTGTCCTAGGCCTCTAGACGATGGGGGCGAAACATTGAGTGATTGTGAAACTGGGTAATTGGAGAAATAATTTCTGTAAAGCTATCGTTTTGAGGACATCTTGTTTTTTCGTGCAGTTGCAGCGGACGATGTGAAAATCGCTGTTAGCTCACCGGCTTCTTTCTCGAGCGGTCGAAACTCCTCCTCTTTCAGAACGCCAATCCGGAACAACAGATCCAGCCAATACTGGGTTTCGTCAGCTTCCTCTTGCACAATCTGCATTTTGGAGACAAACTCCGAATGGGACCGCGCTCGACACGCCGCACGATAGTTTGCGCCGACTGAAGTTGTGCATCGGATGAGTTGTTTTGCGAGAATTTCAGTCGACAACCGCCTGGGAAGCCGATCCGCCATCCCGATAATCCGGACGGCGAAATCTCTTGTCCGATCTCTCAACTCTGCCGCTTGATTCACGACATCACCAAAGAACAGTCTCTCAATTAACAGATTTCACATTTCCCCAATTCCACAATTCTTGGGGTGACCAGTGGGATTCGAACCCACGACCTCCAGGGCCACAACCTGGCGTTCTAACCGACTGAACTATGATCACCATGTGAAGAACTTTCTGCCTCTTTGGGTCGCTTCCGGGCTTTCTAGGCAGGCCTTCGAGAAAACACGAGAAAAGAGGGAAAAACTACACCGCCAAAGAGCGAAAAGCCCGTTATTTTCATAACAGGCTCTTGGCTAGCAAAAATACGCAATCTCCACT
>JAERML010000277.1 GCA_016844425.1 Bacteroidota bacterium | reverse complement strand
CGGAACTTGCCCGCTTGTGGCTGACGTTTGAAGCAACAGGAGACTACACCGGCGTCAAGGAGTTCTTCGGCCAGTGGGCAGGGACGACGAAAGATGTCGCAGAAGCGCTTTCAGGTCTCGGGCATCTGCCGGTTGACGTGGAGCCGGTGTACAGCATCAAATGGGAGTAGCATCGGTGGCGAAGCGGCATCCAAGCCTTGTCTCACTTTCACAAGACCATCATCACGGACTCGCCCTTGCGCTCCGCCTTCGCCAGGGAGACAAAGCCCTGTTAAATGACGGGTGGACCCATGACCGTCGAGAACAGGCGAAGCGGGTTGAGGATTTCTATCGTGCCGAACTCTGCCATCACTTCATCGCTGAGGAGAAAGCTCTCTTTCCGTCGATGAGGCGGCACGTACCGGAGTCATCACACTTGATTGATCGTTTGGTGTTGCAACATCGAGAGATGGAAGAGATAGTTTCTCATGTGAGTGTGGCCGCGACACACGATCTTGCCACGTTGCTTGTTCGACTCGGGGAAGTGCTCGACCAGCACATCCGTGCTGAGGAGAGGGAGCTCTTCCCGATGTATGAAGAGAAGATATCTGAAGATGTTGCCCGCGCCATTCAGGTGGAGATGGACCGGCTCAGGGGTTCGAAAGGGGAGTCGCAGGCATCATCCACTCAACGTCGGGAACCACAGCGGGGGAACGCTTGACTGCAAAGAGACGAAAGGGGTTGCTGATCGCAGAGGACGAGGACGAGCTTCGCTTACTGTTGGCTGTGGTGCTGGAGGCGGAGGGCTTCAAGGTCTTTCAAGCAGAAGATGGCCAACAAGCAATCGAGTTGTTTGAGAAGCACCTTGACGAGATCGATATCATCTTCACGGATCTCGGCTTGCCGCGGCTCAGCGGTCTGGACTTGATACAGAGAGCCAGAAAAATGAAACCGTCCCTCAAGATCATCGGCTCGAGCGGATACGGCCGGGCGAATGTTCGAGAGGAAGTGCTGAAGGCGGGTGGTGATCAATTTCATCCGAAACCGTTCATTGCAGGAGACTTGATCGATGCTATCAAAAAGCTCGTGGCTGATACATAGCCACGACACTTCACGAGGAACAAATGAAAACAACGACTGAATATCTGTGGTTCAACACCAAGGCACACCGGGAGTACGTCAACATCTCAGAACAGGTGGAGGAGATCGTCGCCCGCAGCGGCGTGCAGGAGGGGATGGCGCTCGTCTCTGCCATGCACATCACTGCGGGTGTCTACGTGAACGATGCGGAAGACGGCCTGATACAGGATATCGATGAGTGGCTGGAGCGACTGGCTCCCTATAATGCGCACTACCGTCACCATCGGACAGGGGAGACAAACGGCGATGCCCATCTGAAGAGCCTTCTTCTGCACCACGAAGTAGTTGTCCCTATTACCAACGGCAAGCTGGATTTTGGTCCCTGGCAACAGATCTACTATGCAGAGTTTGACGGCCAGCGACGGAAACGCGTGGTGGTAAAGGTGATGGGATCATAGCTACGCTGCAACCGATGCACGTTCTCTCGTATCGCAGGGAAGGTTGACATTCGGATCGCTCTTGGGTAAATTCGAATACACCATCCAACGACAATTCCACGCATTTTAATCACCCATAAGTAGGAGCACCATGTCTTTTTGTGCACGGCTGTTCGGCCCGGCCATTGTCGCGGTCGTTATCCATGGTACCTTTTGTTGCGGGGAAGCCGCGGCCCAGACCAGGAATCCCTCAGAGGCGTTGCGACTGCAAGTGGACTACTCCCGCTTTCGTGGAGACGACAAGAATCTTTATGTTGAAGTCTATTATTCATTTCCTCAAAAGGGGATTACCTATCAACGGGATACGGCCGGTTTCACGGGAGCCGTTGAGATGTCTGTTGCGGTTATGGCCAAAGACTCCCTGGTCTATAGCGATCAATGGCTGGTCCCCCATGTGGTGAAGGATACAAGTTCCATGAAGGAGGGGATGAACCTCGTTGGCGTGGCAAACTTCGGAGTCGGCGAAGGAAACTATACGCTGAAAGTTCTGGGGAAGGACAGGAACAACCCATCCCGGCGAGACAGCGTGATAATCACGCTGCCCATCAAGATGATTGATGCGAGCAAGATGACGCTGAGCGACCTGGAACTGGCCAGCAACATCCGGCAGGGGACAAAGGGATCTGTGTTTTACAAGAACACTCTTGAGGTGATTCCGAATGTGGATGGCGTTTACAGCGAGGACCAGCGATGTCATCTCTACATCGAAGCGTACAACCTGTTGGGGGAGCAAGGAAGCGGGGACTACTACGTAAAGACCACGGTCTACGATGCCATTGGCCGCGAGGTGATTTCCCGTGAGCGCCCGAAAAAGCGTCTCAGCGAGTCAAGTGTCATCATCGACAATCTCGCCGTGAAGCAACTCAAGAGCGGAACGTACACTCTCGTGATCGGGCTCCTTGATTCTACCATGAAAGCGGTATCCCGATCCGGCAAGAAATTTTTCGTGTACAATCCCACACTGGGGGTTGACTCGACTCTTCTCACTGCAGGCTCTTCATCCGGTTCGATCAGCGATTATGCCGGTGTGGCGGAAGCGGACATTGATAAGGAATTTGCCTGGGCGATCCACGAATCCAGCGAGACGGAGGAATCGCAATACAAACAATTGAAAGGGGAGGACACGAAACGGAAGTTCATCTCCGATTTCTGGCAGCGCCGCCCCCTCGGCTTGAAGGAAGAATATCTCAAACGCGTTGGCTATGCCAATGCGCACTTCCGGGTTCTTGGACGCGAGGGTTACAAGGCAGATCGCGGGAGG
>JAERML010000276.1 GCA_016844425.1 Bacteroidota bacterium | reverse complement strand
CATCCATATACTTCGGCAGCTCATTGAAGAAGTGGACTGACGTCCGGATACCGCCGAAGAAGTTGTCCAGGTTGATGAACTCGTCAGGTGCGTGAGCATTCTCATCGGGAAGGCCAAACCCGAGAAGGACGGTATCGAGTCCGAGGAGTTGCTTGAATTGTACAACAATGGGGATTGAGCCACCTTCACGTTGGTACAGGGGTTTTCTTCTGAAGCCTTTCTCCAACGCCGCCACTGCCGCCCTCACGCCCGGACTGTCGATGGGCGTAATCGCAGCTTCTCCGCCGTGAAGGTTCCTGACCGTCACGCTCACCGTCTTCGGGGCAATCTTCTTGATGTGCTTCTCAAACAACTTTGCAGCTTTAGCGGATTTCTGATCGGGTACCAACCGCATGGAGATCTTCGCAGATGCCTTGGAAGGAAGCACGGTCTTCGCTCCTTCTCCCGTGAACCCGCCCCAGATGCCGTTACATTCAAGCGTCGGTCGCGCCCAGACACGTTCCAGAGATGTGAATCCCTTCTCACCGTAGAGCTGCTTCACGCCCAGCTCCTTTGCGTATTTTTTGTCGCTCCACGGGAGCTTCTTGAAAGCAGCGCGTTCCTTCTTCGACAGTGGACGGACGTCGTTGTAGAAACCGGGGATCGTGACCCGACCGTTCTTGTCGTGAAGCTGTGCGATGATCTCCGACAATGCCTGGATCGGGTTGTGCACCGAGCCGCCAAACGAGCCAGAGTGCAAATCTTTCCCCGGACCGACCAGATCAATCTGCATGTACGAGAGTCCGCGTAAACTGTAGCAGATGGACGGAACACCCTTGGCAAACATGGAGGAATCCGAGATCAGCACAAGATCTGCCTTGAGAAGATCCTTATGCTCTTTCACAAATGTCTCCAGGTTCTCACTGCCGATCTCTTCTTCTCCTTCAATCAACAATTTAAGATTGACCGGAAGCGAGCCCATGATTTTCAGATAAGCTTCGATGCTTTTCAGATGAATGAATACCTGTCCCTTGTCGTCGGCCGAGCCCCGGGCATACAAATTCTCACCGCGGATGGTTGCCTCAAACGGCGGTGAAGTCCAGAGCTCCAGAGGCTCTGCAGGCTGCACATCGTAATGACCATACAGAAGCACGGTGGGCTTGCCGGGTGCGTTGAGCCATTCACTGTAGACGACCGGATGTCCTGCGGTCGGGAAGGTCTGGACGTTCTGCAGCCCGATTGTCCGCATATGATCTGCAACCCAATTGGCACAGCGGCGAACGTCGTCCACGTTTTCCTTGTGCGTGCTGACACTCGGGATGGCGAGGAGGCTTTTCAACTCTGCAAGGTAACGGTCTTTGTTTTCTTCAAGGTATGCAAGGATCTTTTCCATGGCGACAATTTTTGAGATGAATGAAGAATAGGAGACGGGATATTGAGAGCAAATATACTAAACATGTGACTGACGTTCAACCTGCTTCCGCTTCGACTCTTGCGAATGTGGCCGGATTTAGATATAGTGACTCACACTCGCTCTATCTCCGCCACTCCAGGAGAACCTATGAATGCCATCATCAATGGCGCACAGATCAATTATGTGGAAATCGGCAACACCTCCGCCCTGCCAGTCCTGTTTCTTCATGGATTCCCGTTCAGTCATGAAATGTGGACACCGCAGCTTGATGTGGTCGGCACGAAGTACAGAGCCATTGCCTACGATATCCGGGGCCATGGTGACAGTTTTGTGGGCGACGGGCAGTTTACCATGGAAGGACACGTTGACGACCTGATCGGGTTGATGGACCATTTGAAGATCCACAAGACCGTCATCGTCGGGCTGTCTATGGGAGGATATATCACGCTTCGGGCACTGGAGAGGAATCCGGAACGATTCAGAGCGGCCGTTTTGTGTGACACTCGCAGTGAGGCCGACTCGAACGAAGGAAAGCTGAAGCGTGCCGCCGGCGTCGTCAGCGTCAAAGAGCATGGTTCGGAGGTTTTCGCCGAAGCCTTTGTCAAGGCCGTCTTCGCTCCAGAATCATTCAAGACAAAGCCCGAAGCTGTCGAATCCATCAAGCAGACTATCAAGCGAACGACGCCACTGAGTATCGCCGGAACGCTCATAGCCCTGGCGGCCCGCACTGACACCACCGCCTCACTTTCGTCGATCAAGATCCCCACACTCATCCTCGTTGGCGAGCATGATGCAACGACTCCCCCCGCCGCGTCCCAGGCAATGCACGAACGGATTCCCGGCTCGGAGTTGCACCTGGTTCCACAGGCTGCCCACATGAGCAACATCGAGAACACCGACTTCTTCAACGAGAAGCTGCTTATCTTCCTCAAGAGGGTCGCTGAAGCAGGCTGATGAAAAATATCCTTGTAACCGGCGGGACAGGTTTCATCGGCTCGAATCTTGCCATACACCTTACCGAGCTCGGCTATTTAGTTCGCATTCTTCGTCGAAAGAACTCTGACTTGCGCGCTATACAGGATGCCGATGTCGAACACCGGATCGGCGATGTTACTGATCCGGAGTCCCTCGTTTCAGCCATGCGCGAATGTGATACTGTCTTCCACACAGCAGCCATAGTGAGTTTCTGGCGGAAAATGTACAACTTGCAGCAACAGGTGAATGTCGTCGGTACCCGTAACGTCGTAAATGCCTGTCTCACTTCGGGAATTGAAACACTGGTGCACACGAGTTCCATTGCCGCAATCGGCTGCTCACCGGAGGGAACACTCGCTTCTGAGGATACTCCCTACAACTGGGGTGGAACCACCGGGTACAAGTATTCCAAGTTCGCGGCTGAACAAGAGGTCCAAGCTGGTGTGGCAAAGG
>JAERML010000062.1 GCA_016844425.1 Bacteroidota bacterium | reverse complement strand
GTCATTCGCTCCAGGGACAATATCGTACGGCATAAACATGTCGTAACTATAGGAATCATAGTGGGCGACAATAACGCATTCCTTCTCGGGTGTGATACTGCCGGGGATGGTGGCCACGATATTTCGCGTTCGATGAATGAATTCCTCTGGGAGGTTTGCTATTTGATTCGTCCAGGTTGTTCCCTGGTTGGTGCTCGTGAAGATCGTGCTCCGTTCCCCGCAGGCGAAGATGCGCTGTTTTCCGAACGCGCGAACGGCATTCAACATTGGATGCCAGCCTGCCTGAAGCGATGGGAGCGAGAGATTCCAACTCTCACCCCCGTCGGTAGTCTTCAAGATATTGCCCGAGCAATCCGTGGCGTATCCCAGAAGCGTGTCAACGAACGATATGCTTTTCCAACATTGAGTATCCAAACCCTTTTTCGCCCACGTCGTCCCTCCGTCAGTGGTCTTCAGCATCGCTCCTTTGGCGGGTGCAGCCCATCCGTGCCGTTCATCCACAAAATCAATTCCGGATATCTTTGTGGTTATTCCTGTGGCTTGAACCGTCCAGGTCGATCCGCCGTTGCCGGAAAAGAGAATTGTTCCGCCGCCGCCAACTGACCATGCATGGGTGTTGTCCAGCACCTTAACTCGGAGAAGATCTTGCATAGTTCCGGAATTTGCCGTTATCCACGACACCCCTCCATCAGTCGTTCTGATAACCCTGCCCCCCGTTCCCACCGCAATGCCGTTGCTGAGGTCGGAAAAGCCGACATGCTGAAGACCTTCGCTGAGGAACTGATTCTGCAATTCCCAAGTACTGCCTCCGTCAGTGGTGTGAAGTATCGCTCGGGGTTCTCCAACCACCCATCCCTCACGGGAATTGATGAAATCGATTCCAATGGCATTCATGTAGCCCAACGGCCCAGAGGAGGATGTCCACGTGTTGCCGCCATCCGTCGTGCGGAGAATCGAGTAGTACATGGCAAGCCATGCAGTATCGGCACCGGAAATGTCCATATCATTGAAGGAATAGAAGAGACCTCTTCCCACAACAAATCGATCGGATTCTGCTTGCAGCCCCCAGCTTTTGAATTTGTCGAGAATGAATTCCGCGGCCTCATCGCGCTGAGGAGTAAATTCGTAACGGGTGCCAAACGATTGAAGCGCGCCAATCGTCTCGACCAGACTGTCACGCGAAACCGCATTCACCATGATTTGAACAAAAGGTTTCGAAACTCCGGCTGATCGGATAAGATTGGATATGTCTGCGGGAGGTGACAGCGAGTCGCCAATCAGAGCAGGCACCGTTCCCTTCATGCTCTGCTGTTGCTCCCCGTGCGCGCGAATGACCAGGAAAGGCAAAAGAATGACAATGAGGACGTGCATCTTCATGATTCTTCTCCTCGGACGTATCATCAACAGGCTCCGGAGACTATTGGATGGAAAAACAAATTCACGGAACAATGGCATTTACCGTATTCGATGGGGTCTGGCTGAGAAAGGGATATATTCGCCTTCGTGTTTGAAGATCGGTGTAAGAAATCCCGTAACTGCCATCTGAATACGCCACGATGTAGGCAGTTTGTCCCTTGAGAATCCCGGCCTGGTGGAGAACCATGGTGTCAAGTATAGCAAGCACCGTTGAGCTATTACCGGGCAAATAGAATTGGGACGCTAAGAGATAGGTTTGTGGATTTGAAGAAACATTGCTCGCCCTCCCGATAAAAAACATACCATACCGGTAATTCGAACTTTGCGGACCTGTCACTGTTCCTTGAAGATTGATGCTCGTTGAAAATGCCCGCGCAGTCAGGTTGGTGATTGAAAAATCGGGTAATGGATAAATATACGCGTACGGACCTTGCACCGTTCCCCCTCCGACAATCTGAAATCCAGGGTTCTTCCACGTGCCATATCCGGATTTAGAAAACGCAACGGTATAGGTGCCTGTTGGCAGATCGTTCAGCGTGTACCAACCATCCTTATCTGTTAACGCAGTGAGACCCGTGCCCTCCGCAGAAACCAGGATTCCGCTATGATCGGTAACCGTTCCGCTGAGCAAGTTTATGTAGCATTTCCCGACGATATTTCCTTTGAGATTCAGGCCAGCAGGTCCTTCAGGTCCGCTGCAGGAGGTGAGATTGGAAAGAGCAAGCAACAAAAGGGTTGAGAATTCTAGTGTGGATTTCATAAGCATCTCTCCATAATGTTGAAAGCCGAAGCGCGGCGCGACAAGAATGCCGCGGGTTGGACCAAACCACGTTGAAAGTTCCCTTTCAATGCATCATTGCTATGCACCCTGCAGAACGGAACCATCCAACATATCCCTCTGCTGCCATATTTCTCAAGGATCCGATAGTGAGATACGGTTTGGCCAATCATCGTTGACATTCCCTGCAAACAAAACCCTCCTTCCCTACTGCATCGTCCCTTTGAACACGCCCAATCCACCGGCAAAGAGATTCATGCCGGACCCGCCTATGGCGGGGGAGACGACAAGAGACGAGACACCAATGTACGTCAATTCAGGAGTCGTTCACTCGCCTCTTCTTGCGCGCTCAGATCTGGAAAACCTCTCCAACAGCAATCAGAACTCTTCCTAATTTACCATCGCGCTGAGTAGATTGTCAACGGTCGAAAAACAAAAGGTGAACATTTTTTCAGCAGCGAAACGGTAAAACGACAATGGTAACTGTTGTTGAAACCTTCACTTCATCAACATTTATCCTCCGTAGCATTAGCGGAGGAGCACCATCTTCTTCGTCTCCACAAATTCTCCGGCGGAGATAGGGCAGAAGTATTCCGATTGAAAAGCTACATCCAGACTGTCAAACCCAGTCGAATCTGACGAGGAGGACCATACATGTTGTTGCCTGTTGCCTGCACATACCCCCATCCATTTTTCAGATTGACGTCGCGGTAGAATGATGAGAAATTTGGTATGGCGTTGGTCCAATCTGCATAGATGCTGGATAACCAACCATCGTCGTTTGCAGAGCCACTGGTTGGATAAACGTTGAGCACGCTCTTTGTGTTCAGGAGATTCGTTACATCCGTGGATATCCGAATTCGCACATCGTTGACCACAAACTCCTTGCTGAACCGGAGGTCCAACCTCAATATCCAGGGTGTTAGAGAGCTATTGAGTGGTTCAATTGGATCTGCCAGGCGCACATCCTGAAGAGGTGCTGACCCAATGTACAAGGGGCTCAACGACCCAAATCTCATCGGTTCAATGCGTGTGTAGGGATGTCCGCTGGAAACGTTCAACAGAAACAAAAGTTCAGTTCGGTCGAGAATCGGGTCGCCGTCAATGCCCTTCGCAGCGATGTACGCTGTTCCCCGATGACGAACGGAAAAATCGAGTGGCGGTTGACTCGTTGGAGTGCGAACGCGTTTATAATAATAGTCGCCCACGTATTCTCGTGCATTTGAAGTTGCATTGGATGTGGTCCCATAGCTGTCGTGAAACGAATACAGCAGGCCCAGCTGGATTGTCTGTGATAAGTGGAGCGATAGGCTCACGTCGAGGCCCTGCGATACGCCCTCCCCAGTATTGAGAAAATCGACGAACGCCGTGTCATTGACGATCCCAAGCTGGAGTTGATCTCTCATTTTCTTTTGGTAATAAGAGACCGAAATCGCTCCTTCGTTTGGCAATGCATGCCTAAAGCCAATTTCTATCTGCCTTGATCTTTCGGGTTTTGCTTGTTGCCCCACGATTCCACCCCAAACTGGTCGATAACGCTGCGTTAACGGATCCCACTGAGAATATGCTCCTTGGATCGCACGGTTTATCTGATAGAGGCCATGATAAACCTGCTTGAGGTCCGTCAGCTGGGCATATTCACCATAAGACAGGAATAGGATTCCCTTATCTTCCCACCGGAATGACATATTCGCTCGGGGGAGGAAATACTGCGACGCTTTCTGTTCAATCATCTTGTCCGCATCAACTACCAAGAAGTACGAATAATTCTTACCGGCCGCGTATTTTCTAAACGTCGGGTCGTCGTCGGGATACACAAGTAGGTCAGACCAGTAGGATTCGTACCGCCCACCAAGGTTGAGTGTAACCCGTCCATCGACTACTTCATTGTTGAAGAACAGAGAAAGAAATCGAGGTGTCCGTGGAGCTGAGGGTCCACCCTCAATTTCTTCTCCCAAAACGTCATAACCGTAATAATCGATGTTACTTCGCTCGGCAAACCTGTAATCTCTTTCTTTTATTCGATCAGGATAACGCCGTAGCGAGTCCGTGGAATAGTAGTTACCGCTGTAATCGATGAATGACATGAGGTTGTTAATCCACTGGATGTCCCAAAGCCGCATGGTCCATTGTTCGTACCTCATTCCGGCTTTCAGCTCCCACTCAGGAGTGATCCTTGAGGTTCCGTCGAAAGAAAGGGCGAAAGAAGTCTGAACATCCTTCGAATAGTTAAGGACGGGCGTGAACTCATGGTTGAAGTTGAACGCATAGATTGCGCTGTATGAAGACGGCCCGTTTCGGAGATCCCACCATCCTGTTGAGCCCGGAACAAGTCTCGGTTGAAATCCTGGTATGAGAGACCCTTCTTTCAGGATGTACCCTTTCGATCGTGCTGCCGTGCTGTCCGCATACAGCATCCACTCGTCGCCATAATCTTTGTCGTAAGTCCGCGAACGCCTCCGATGGTACGACAAGCCCACGGCATACGACGTTGACGGATCGAGGACATGAGTCGCCCGAAGAGCGAGAAATGTTTTGCTGACTTCGTTAAGCTGCTGTTTTTGCCAAAAGATATTTTTTAGCGCATCGCTTCGGAAGTTTGCCGCCCCCCATGTCCTGCCAAGAGGTTTCTCCTCAAACGAGTAGGCTCCAATGAGCTTCAGCTCAAAAGGTTCGAGGTTCACCCGAACATTTCCCTGAATCGAGTTCGTTTCTGCCCAGTTTCCGGCAAGATAGTTCTTTCTGAATTCAACTGGACCTGGCAAAGGGATCCCTGCAGGGTAGAAATAGGCCCCATCCGTCCTGAGGCTGTCGTAACGGAACGGTTCCAGGAAAATGGGATCTCGATTATGCGCAAAGGCATGCTCGCCTGCAAGGAAGAAAGAAACGCGATCAGTGAGAGGCCCGCTTGCGGTGCCGACGATATTGCGGACACCATTCGATGTTGTGTTCAGGAACTCGTTCCCCGGACTGACGAGCTCGTCGCCCCGGTAGTTGAGCGAGATTTTCAGCGCATTGCCGCCGGTCCTCATGCGCGAGGCCACAACGCCACCGTTTGCGGAGCCCAACTCCGGCCCGTACGCACCCGGGTGAACTTCGAGTTCCTCAATCGCCTCAGGAATCAATGGAAAATCGTTGGAGTTCGTGAATGGATTTGTTGTCGAGAAGCCGTCCAGCAAATACCGAATCTCTCCCGTCCGGCTGCCGCGGACGTGGAGCGTGTTGGTTGTTGAATTAGCTCTGGAAGGGCGATATTCGGCAAGGTCGATCACGCCGGGCAAAAGGGGAAAGTAGTTTTCAATGCCGCGAACTGGCAATCGCAGGATGTCATCCCCGGCGAGCGTATACGCTGTCCAGGGTCGGGTTTGATCGAACAAAAACCTTTTGGTCTTTGCAGCAGTGGGAATGCTGTCGTTCTGGGCCGGCGATTGATGCGATGAATCAAGTCGTGAGGGCTGCTGTTGCGCGTCGCAAACTGCAATTTGAAGCAACAGCACAGAAAGCAGGAAGAGTTTGCTCAAGGTGGTTTTCCTTGAATATTCACGACGAATTCCTAACGCCTCCAGAACGAACGCAAAGTCGAGATAGCGCTTCACATATGTGCAATATAGCGGGCCTTCTTTACATAAGCAAAGTGCGACCCTTCACCCCCTTACCTCATCAACATTTATCCTCCGTAGCGTTAGCGGAGGAGGACCATTTTCTTCGTCTCCACAAATTCTCCGGCATTGAGTCTGTAGAAATACACGCCGCTCGGCATCTTCGCTGCATCCCACGATGCCTTGTACGACCCCGCAGGCTTTTCTTCATTCACCAGCGCTGCCACTTCGCGGCCGAGAAGGTCAAGGATTTTGAGAGAAACGTGACTTGTGATTGGTGATTGGTAGTTGATCGTGGTTGCCGGATTAAACGGATTGGGATAATTCTGGTCCAGACTGAAATCTGTCGGCAAGTCAGACGAGGGTATTCTCACTGAGGCTTCTGGAAACGTTCGCCTCCAAACGCCACCACTAGTCCCGGCGAAGAGATTGTTGGCCGAGACGGCAAGGGACCAGACATAAGTGTTCGTTAAGCCGGTACTCCACGCACTCCAGCTTGTGCCGCTGTTCGTTGAAAGGAAGACGCCACTCGAAGTCCCAGCAAAGAGATTCGAACCGCTAACAGCAAGCACAGAGACAGTCGTGTTCGGCGGCAGCCCCGTATTCACCGCAGTCCAGCTTGTGCCATTGTTCGTGGAAAGGAAGACGCCTCCACGAAACGTCCCTGCAAAAAGATTCGTCCCGGACCCTCCTACGGAGGGTGAAACGGCAAGAGATCGGACAACTGTGTCCGTCAATCCGGCCCTCGCAGCAGTCCAGCTTGTGCCTTTGTCTGTGGAAAGAAAGGCGCCGCCTTCAGTCCCGGCAAAGAGAGTCATTCCCGAGCCGACCATTGCGTGAGTTGCGGCAAGCGACCAGACGAACGTGTTCGTTAGGCCTTCGCTCACCCAAGTCCAGCTGATGCCGGTGTCCGTGGAAAGAAAAACACCATTGGAGCTACCGGCAAAAAGATTCATACCAGACCCGCCGGCCTCGGAGGAGATAACTAAGGAATTCACTTGACGCCTTAAGCCGGTAGTTGTCCAATTTGTTCCATGGTTGGTGGAGAGAAAAACACCAGTCAGGGTTCCGGCAAAAAGGTTCATTCCGAGCGCGCCGCTATCCCCGGAAACGGCAAAAGACAAAGCACTAGGCAGCGTCAAACCGGTACTCGCCCAGATCCAGCTTGACCCGTTGTCGATGGATCGAAAGACACCGTCGGTCAGAGTTCCGGCAAAAAGATTTGGGCCGACTCCTCCGGTTGCAGCTGAAACCGCAAGGGACTTGACATTAGTGATATTCAATCCCACCACCGTCCAACTTGCACCATTGTCGGTGGAGCGAAAAACGCCGGCTCCTGTCCCCGCAAAGAGATTCGTAGGGGACCCGGTCGTGACGGCAAAGCCACTGACATACATGTTTGTTAAT
>JAERML010000061.1 GCA_016844425.1 Bacteroidota bacterium | reverse complement strand
CAATGCTCCCAATTCTTGAGAATATATTATTCAATCTTCTCAATAACACACTTACTCTCACCGCAACGGACATGGATGTATCCATTACAGCCACGGTGGAAGTAAAGGGGTCAGAGGATGGACATATTGCAATTCATGCAAAGAGATTAATGGACACAGTGCGGTCACTTCCGGAAAAGAGCGATCTGGTAGTTATGGCCGATATTACCACCAATAAGATTAAGATAATAACGAGTAATGGTGAGTTTGCATTAACGGGAGAGAGTGCCAAGGAATTTCCGGCACCGCCACAATTCAAGGGGGTAGACGATATTGTAATGGATAGTTCCTCGTTGAGAAGAATAATTCATCGCACATCGTTTGCTGTAAGTACGGATGAATTACGGCCGGCAATGATGGGAGTCTTGTTGCAGCCCAAAGGGGGAGATGTACGTGCGGTTGCGACGGATGGTCATCGTCTAGTTAAGTATGTTCACAAATTATCGAGCGCCACACCGCTGAAGCACGACGTTATCATTCCGGCAAAAGCTCTCAACATTATTGGAAAGTCCATCGAGAGCGGTGATACGACCCTCAGCGTAAGTGAAACACACCTCAAGGTTCAGTTTGACAGGAGCGTTCTGATATCTCGATTGATTGATGAAACGTATCCAAATTACGAGAGTGTTATTCCCCTAGACAATCAGAAAACCATGACAATTGCGCGCCAAGCGACGGTAGATTCTGTCCGACGTGTTTCGCTGTATGCAAGCGCAACAACACACCAGATCAAGTTCAGCGTCAGGAAAGGTGCACTGACTTTGAGCGCCCAGGATATCGACTTCGGCGGAGAGGCAAAGGAAACGATACCATGCAATTATACTGATGACGATCTGGATATTGGGTTTAATTCAACCTACATGCTGGACATGCTCACACATCTTGATGGGGACCAGGTTGCGTTTAAGTTCAGCACATCTACGCGGGCAGGAATCGTTTCCCCGGTGGGTCCGGCACCCCAGGAGGACGTCGTTATGCTTGTCATGCCGGTAAGGTTGAACAGTTGAAGATTGTTCCTGAAACGGCTGGACAGGAACGTAGCCCCGTTAACACCGGGGCTACTGCATTAAATGTGCGCCACGCTTGAATGAATATCGTTGGACTGAGCGTTCGGAACTTCCGTAACCACCGCAATAGTGAGTGTACGTTCGGATCGGGGATGAACCTACTGCTTGGCAGGAACGGACAGGGTAAGACAAACATACTTGAAGCAATATCCTTCCTCAGCCTGACCAAGAGTTTTTATGCTGCCTCCGACGCAACCACGGTCCAACTCGGAACAGATTTTTTTGATGTCCACGGGATCATTTCCGCTGACTCAGGATTAACGCATGATGTCCGGGTTGTGTATGATAAAACGACCGCACAGAAGCAGTTCACGATCAACGGGGCGCGTCCGGAAAACCTCGCCTCGGTGATAGGGCGATTCCCGGTGGTGATTCTCTCGCCGGAGAATGGAGCGATCACGTTTGGACCCCCTGCGGAGCGCCGGAAATTCATCGACCTCGTGCTGGCACAATTGAGTCGGTCTTATCTGGAAGACCTGCTTGAGTATCGCCGGGTACTGAGGCAGAGAAACAGAATTCTGTTTGAGGCAAAAAGCAGAGGTGGAACCCCCAGCCCGGCTGCACTCGAACCGTGGACCATCAGCCTGGCGAACCACGGCAGCAGGATTGTGCAGCGACGGCTCCTGTTCGTCGAAGAGTTTCACAAATTTCTGCTGGACGCGTATGGAGAACTGGTTTCGGGCAACGAGGAAGTTGACCTCAAATATGAATCGCTCAAGGGAATTACAAAGGAAAGCACACTCGAGGAGATCACCGAAGTGCTTCTCCGAGAGGTTGCTGCCCGCGGAGCAGACGAGATTCGAAGGGGGGCAACACTGGTTGGTCCCCATAGAGACGACCTCTCTCTTTTCATCAACGGGATCAGCGCACAGCGATATGCTTCGCAGGGGCAACACAAAACGCTCCTTGTTGCCCTGAAGCTTGCCGAATT
This sequence comes from Bacteroidota bacterium, assembly GCA_016844425.1. Next base: position 5,165 of record JAERML010000061.1, on the reverse strand, counting down.
CTTTTACCTCAAGGATCGCAGAGGCGAGTCGCCGATGTTCCTTCTGGATGATCTTTTCAGCGAGCTGGATCAGGAGCGGAGCAGGAGAACCGTGAACCTTCTGGGAACCCTCAGCCAGACAATCGTGACAACAACAGACGACGCGGTGTTTGCCGCAAGCATGACACGCTCCGGACAAAACAAGCGATTCTTTATCGACAAAGGCACGTGTCGTGAGGAGTAGAGAGACGAAATCTGTTCCCGAGTCCTTCGGTCAGGCCCTGGGAACACTCGTCCGACAGCTCGGGATCACGAAGACGCTCCGCCAGTACGACGTCATTGTGTCGTGGGACGCGATTGTTGGAGAGAAGATTGCAAAGGTGGCAAAGGCACAACGGATGGAAAACGGGACCCTGTTTGTGAGTGTGGCAAGTGCACCCTGGCGGGCAGAGTTGACGATAATGAGGCGAGAGATAATCGAGAAGATCAACGCTGCAATGGGTAACAAGATCGTCAAAGACATCAGGTTTCGATAACAACACGGTAGAAAGACTTCATGGCAAAAGCAGACGTCGAAGAGAAGAGGAAGACCGCGAAGCACGCAGCAGAGAAGCCAAACGGTAGGAACGGGAACGAGTACACGGCACAGGATATCACCGTCCTGAAAGGGCTCGAAGCGGTGCGCCGCCGCCCCGCAATGTACATTGGCGATGTCAGCATGCGCGGGTTGCACCACCTTGTCTATGAGGTGGTGGATAACTCGATCGATGAAGCGCTGGCCGGCTACGCGAAGGAGATTGATGTTGCCATCAACAAGGATGGATCTGTTACGGTTACTGACGACGGGCGCGGTATTCCGACGGACATTCACAAGGAGGAAAAGCGTTCGGCCCTGGAAGTGGTGATGACAGTGCTGCACGCAGGGGGAAAGTTCGACAAGAATACATACAAGGTGTCGGGCGGGTTGCACGGCGTTGGCGTGTCCGTTGTGAACGCGCTCAGCGAATGGTTGGAAGTCGAGGTTTACCGGGACGGCAAGGTCTTCATCCAGAAATACAAACGTGGCGAACCGGTGGATGCGGTAAAGGTCACCGGCAAGGTGGAGAAAGGGAGAACCGGTACCAAGGTCACCTTCATGCCGGATGGACAGATCTTTAAGAACCGCGCGTTCAAGTTTGAAACGCTGGCGGAGCGCCTGCGCGAGCTGGCATTCTTAAACTCAGGAGTGACCCTGTACATCGTTGACTTGCGCGAGAAGAGCGAACAGGAAGAGACGTTCCACTTCGAAGGCGGCCTCATCGAGTTTGTCAAGTACATCGACGCCACCCGCCCCTCGATTATGCGGAAAGTATTCTATGCGCGCGGAAGCGACAAGGATGAGAACGGACGCGCGGTAGAAGTGGAGGCTGCGTTCCAATACAACGACCAATACAGCGAGAACATTTTCACCTACGTCAACAACATCAACACGCATGAAGGGGGAAGCCACCTCGTCGGGTTCCGGACGGCACTGACACGCACACTGAATACCTACGCCTATAAGAATGGCATCCTGAAGGAAGGAAAGATCGGTCTCACGGGCGATGATTTCAAAGAAGGCTTCTCCGGCGTAATGAGCGTGAAGGTTCCCGAGCCGCAATTTGAAGGGCAGACTAAAACCAAGCTCGGCAACAGTGAATTGAAAAGTATCGTTGAGGGTATCATTGGTCCCGCGCTGGCGACGTGGCTCGATGAAAACCCGGGCGACGCCAAGAGGCTGATTGAGAAGTCGCTTCGTGCCGCTGAAGCACGCGAGGCGGCGCGGAAGGCGCGAGATCTCACCCGGCGGAAGAACGCCCTTACCTCGGGCGGACTTCCCGGCAAACTTGCAGACTGTTCGATCAACGATCCGGAACACTGCGAACTATATCTTGTCGAGGGTGACTCTGCAGGCGGCAGCGCCAAGCAGGGGAGGGACAGAAGCTTCCAGGCGATTCTCCCGCTGAAGGGAAAAATACTGAACGTGGAGAAAGCGCGCCTTCACAAGATCTTAGAGAACGAGGAAATCCGTAACATCTTCACTGCCATCGGCGCCGGTATCGGCGAGGAGTTCAACGCGGAGAAGATCCGGTACGGTAAGATCATCCTGATGTGCGACGCGGACGTCGACGGTTCGCACATCCGCACGCTTCTCCTGACGCTCCTGTTCCGCTACATGAAGGTGTTGATCGAGCTCGGTCACATCTACATCGCACAGCCCCCCCTCTACAAGGTGAAGAAGGGGAAACAGGAGTTCTACGCGTACGACGAAGAAGAGCGGGATGAGATCATCAAGCGGTTGAGTGCCGAGAAAGGGAAGAAGGAGGAAATTCTGCCCACGGCCTGTGACGCCGCGCCGGAAGAAGGAGCCCTTGTCGTCGGTAGCGGCATTGCCATCTCCCGCTTCAAGGGTCTTGGCGAGATGAACCCCGAACAGCTCTGGGCAACAACCATGAATCCCCAGACGCGCACCATCCTTCAGGTCAATATTGAGAATGCCGCTGACGCAGACCGCACATTCTCAATCCTCATGGGGGACGAAGTAGAGCCACGCCGGGCGTTCATCGAGAAGAATGCCAAGTATGTGCGTAACCTGGACGTGTAATAGACACACGACATCGACCGAGAAAGACAAGCAATGGCAACAGCGAACGAAAAGATACTCCCGGTTGACATCGAAGACGAGATGCGCGGATCGTACATCGATTACTCGATGTCGGTCATCGTTGCGCGTGCGCTTCCTGATGTGCGCGATGGCCTGAAGCCGGTTCACCGGCGGGTGCTATTCGGCATGCAGGACCTGGGACTCGCGGCCAACCGACCGTATAAGAAATCGGCACGCATCGTGGGTGAGGTGCTCGGGAAGTATCACCCGCATGGTGACACCGCAGTGTACGACACAATGGTCCGCATGGCGCAGGACTTCTCCATGCGCTATCCCCTCGTCGATGGGCAGGGGAACTTCGGTTCTGTGGACGGCGACTCGCCGGCGGCTATGCGATACACCGAGGCCCGTCTCTCCCGCATTGCAGAGGAGATGCTGAAAGACCTGGAGAAGAACACCGTCGACTTCACACCCAACTTCGACGACACACTGAAAGAGCCGTCGGTACTTCCAGCCATGGTGCCGAACCTTCTCGTGAATGGTTCGAGTGGCATCGCCGTCGGCATGGCGACGAATATTCCGCCCCACAACCTGACGGAAGTGATCGACGGGTGCATTGCCTTTATCAAGGAAGAGAACATCAGCAACGAGAAGTTGATGAAGCACGTCAAGGCGCCGGACTTTCCCACGGGGGGGATTATCTATGGCTACGAGGGAGTGAAAGAAGCCTACACCACAGGGCGGGGTCGCATTGTGGTCAGGGCAAAGGCAAATATTGAAACGGGGAAGAACGATCGTCAGAGCATTATCGTGACCGAGATTCCGTATCAGGTCAACAAGGCCAACCTGATTGAAAAGATCGCGGATATGGTGAACGACAAGAAGCTCGAAGACATTTCTGACATACGGGATGAGTCGGATCGGGACGGAATGCGTGTGGTCATTGAGCTGAAGCGTGATGCCAATGCCCAGGTCATCCTCAATAATCTCTACAAGCACACCCAGATGGAGACCACCTTCGGCGTGATCATGCTCTCGCTGGTGGAAGGTCGTCCGAAGGTGTTGACGCTGCGGGAGATGATCGAGAAGTTCATCGCCCACCGGAATCAAGTGGTGGTGCGCCGTTCGAAGTACGAGCTCGACGAGGCGGAGAAGCGGGCCCACATCCTCGAAGGCTACATCATCGCGCTGGACAACATCGACGCGATTATCAAGCTGATTAAGGCATCAAGGGATACCGAGACTGCCAAGAACGGCTTGATGAAAAAGTTCAAGCTCTCGGAGATCCAGGCGAAAGCCATCCTCGATATGCGCCTCCAGCGCCTGACCGGCCTGGAGCGGAAGAAGATCGAGGACGAGTACCGCGAGACAATCAAGCTGATCGAAAAACTGAAGTCGATCCTCAAGAGCAAGCAGCTGCAGATGGAGATCATCAAGGAGGAGCTGCTCGAGATCAAGAAGAAGTATGGCGACGAACGGCGAACGGAGATCATCTACAAGGCAGAGGAGTTTACGATCGAGGATATGATTGCCGAGGAACAGGTGGTCATCACGATCAGTCATGGCGGGTTCATCAAGCGTTTCCCGGTGAGCGGGTACCGCAGACAGTCGCGGGGTGGACGTGGAAGCACCGGCGCGTCGACAAAGGAAGATGACTTCATCGAACACATGTTCATTGGAGCCACACACGACTATCTGCTACTGTTCACAAATAAGGGCCGGTGCTACTGGTTGAAGGTGTTTGAGATCCCCGAAGCAAGCCGCGCCGCACGGGGGAAATCCATTGCCAACCTGATTGCCAAGGAACAGGATGAGATGATCGCCTCGTACGTCACGGTCAAGAATTTCGAGGACCCGCTCTTCGTCATGATGGTGACCGAACAGGGGCTGATCAAGAAGACGGCATTGACAGAATTCAGCAACCCGCGGAAGAACGGCATCGCAGCCATCGGCCTCGACAAGGGGGACCGCCTTATCGATGTCCGGCTTACCGACGGGAAGCAGGATATCGTGATCGGGACGCGGGAAGGTGTGGCAATTCGCTTCCATGAGCAGGAGGTCCGCTCAATGGGTCGGACTGCGGCCGGCGTCCGCGCAATCAAGCTGGAAGGGAAGGACCGTGTGATTGGAGCAGTAGTCTTGTGGCGGGCTGGCACGACGATCCTCGTTGCAACAGATCAGGGTTACGGCAAGCGGAGCGAAACAGGGGAGTATCGTGTCAGCCACCGCGGTGGCAAAGGTATCATCACCGTAAAGACGACGCAGAAAACCGGTAGGATGGTAGCCATCCGGGAGGTGGTGGAGAGGGAGGACGTGGTGATCGTGACAAACGCAGGCATGGTTATCCGCCAGCATGCGTCGGAGATCCGGGTGGCAGGTAGAAACACGCAGGGTGTCCGTCTCATCAGGCTCGACCAGGGCGACACGATCTCCGATGTTGCCGTTGTGGTGCCGGAAGATGAAGAACCTGTGAACGGAGAGCCTGCGAAGATCACGACCCCACCGGCAAAGGTTGCAGAGTCTGATGCCGCAGAGCAGACCATGCTGTTCGATGAGGCGAAGG
>JAERML010000275.1 GCA_016844425.1 Bacteroidota bacterium | reverse complement strand
CTCAATGGCGCAGCCCGCTCAGCGATTGACCACAAGATGTATACGACCGAGGCCATGGATTGGGCCGACCGGTCGATTGCCATGAACAAGAATTTCAACAACCTTCGCACGAAGGCTGAGTTGCTCGCGATCGCCGGCAAAACCAAGGAGGCCGTGGCTGTTGGCGAAGAATGCTTAAAGATGTATAAAGCTGCAGATCCGAAAACAATCATGGGGTTCACGAGAACAGCATTTACAGCATTTGAGAAAGCGGTGAACGAATGGAAGGCTGGGAAACCGGGAACGAACTAGCAGGATGTTGAAAAAGTCAAACTGAGGGCGTCATGGAGTGGTCCATGACCGCTATGGAGCAGAGGTTTTTCAACACCCTGCTAGAGAATTTCCAATGCTGTGACTCACCAGGGGCAGACGAATAATCTGCCCTTTTTTTTCCTGTTATTCATTCCATAACATCATATGAATCGGTCAACTCTTCTCTGGATAACCTCTATAATCATAACGGTCATCGCTGCAGTGTATCAGCGCGTTACCGGACCGACGTACCCCTTGAGCGGTAAAGTGCATTTTGCCGGAAAAGAATTCGAGTACAATCTCGCGAGGAGCCATGCTGGGGAAACGAGCGCGACCGTCGATCTGCAAACCGACGACGCTTCGATATCCGGGACGGTATTGTGGAAGCTTCACAAAACGGCAGACCCGTTGCAGGAATCAGCTATGAAGTTCGAAAACGGGATTTTGAAGACCTCCCTGCCGCTCCAACCCTACGCAGGGAAGGTTCAATACCAGATTCGCCTTGTAACGAATACGGGAGAAATCACAATGCTCCCAGCGGCACCCGTCGTGCTTCGGTTTCGCGGCGAAGTCCCTCTCTTTGTGCTCGTTCCGCACGTCTTGCTCATGTTCACGGCCATGCTCTTCTCAACCCGGGCGGGCCTTGAATACTTCAACGTCCAGCCGGGTTACTTGTTTTTCGCACGGTGGACCATCATGACCCTTCTTGCCGGCGGATTCATCTTCGGTCCTTTGATGCAATGGTACGCATTCGACACGTGGTGGACAGGCTGGCCGGTCGGCAGGGACCTCACGGACAACAAAACTGCGGTGGCGTTGATCTTGTGGCTCGCCGCGCTGTTCTCTTTGAAACGGTCAAAATCACCCGGCAAATGGGTGCTTGTTGCGGCTACTGGCTTGCTTCTCGTGTACTTGATACCGCACAGCTTGCTCGGTTCCGAATTGGAATACAGAGAATTTCACACACAGCCAAGATGAGTTGGAGAAACGCAGTCATCGGATAAGCAGCATCTTCAGGGTTTTGGCGAACCCTCCGACCCTCATCCTGCAGAAATAGACACCTGTTGCAACTTGCGTTCCTGAAGCATCCCGGCCGTTCCAATCCACAATGTACCGACCCGTATCTTTCTGGCCTTCAAACACCGTCGCGACTTCCTGGCCGAGAATGTTGTAAAGCTTGATGGAAACATCAGAAAACTCCGGCACCTCGAACTTGATTTTCGTGGATGGATTGAACGGGTTCGGATAGTTTTGAAAGAATTCGAAAGTTGAAGGCGGAACCAGATTCGCATCGTATCTCAGTTCGAACTCGAACTGGTCGTATTTGGTCAAGCCATACCACGGTTGAACGTTAATAGTTCCTGGTGATTCACTCATGACGTGTCCAGGCATAATTGCAAGATCGGCGACATAAACGATGTCAGCTTTTGATCCAACTGTTGCAATGTTCGGACTCTGGGCGGAATCATTTGCAGCGCCCGGATTGTACGAACCAAACTTAAGCCCGGTGGGATCATACGTTGAGCCATAGATGTTGAAATAGTCCGTGGCGACTCCAGGAGTCCAGGTTCCATCTCTGAATGGATCACGAAATGAGACGTCCAACTGTCGCGGCGCTGAAGGATTACGCATATCCCATGCGCTGAACGGCACATCCACAAATGGCAAAGTATCAAGCGGAGCGTAAGGCTGATCTCCAATCCGCCTTACGGACTGCGGCGTGAACACCCGCTGCGGGACAACACTCAATACCAATAGATTGTTGTTGAAAACTCGGGCGACTGTAAAATCTCTGAATGCACCGCTGCCGTCAACGCTCTCGTCCAACCTGATCTTCGTTCCGGGGGAAAGCGCGCCAGATAATCCTGTAGCCTCATTAGCTGCAAAGTCTGAGAGAAACGAGGTTCCAGTTCCTCTTATTGTATCGGCTCTTGCACCAATTCCAGAAATAGTACCGCTGAGTATTGTCTGGTGCAACGCAAACCCCCGCCCCACCACGTAGCTGTTTCCAGTCCGGTTGAAATCCCTCAGCAAGCGGTATGCCTTCTGAGGCTTCGTTGAATCAAACCTTATCTCAACTGGAACTAACTTTGACAGAGACGGTCCATAAGCTCCAAAAAAATTCGTCGATATTGTCCCGGGAATCACCCCGCCAATAAACCCGGATTTCCATCCCCCGAAAAGACCAGAACCGGTTATCCATTGCGGGAATGACGAGACCCACTGTGTCGAGTCATTGCTCACTCCTTCTTCCGCAAAATCTGCACCTCGAAAGATTTTGAATCCCTCAGTGACAGGCACATTGTGTGAGAGCACGTCGGGCAACGGGTTATTTCTCAGCAGTGTGTCGCCACGCGTCAGGTTAATCAGCGTGAAACCCTTGTTTCTTTGAACATCAATCGAATCGACGATAGCCACGCGATAACGATGGTTCCGGATCTGAGCGGGCTCGACAATTTTTGCCGTTAACCCCCACTCACCCGGCCCTTTCGTATGTAACGCTTGTGAATCATATGGTGCCGTGAAAAACGGTATCACAGGGAAT
>JAERML010000274.1 GCA_016844425.1 Bacteroidota bacterium | reverse complement strand
ACTTTGATTGAAGGCTGTGGGTCCGACGCCGTATTCTCCCCCAAACATCCAGTTCCAAGTTTCTCCATCATCGGTCGACCGAAACAAGCTGCCTGATAACGTTCCCGCTGTGGCGACGTAAACATCACCAGTTGTACTGACATCGACAGCAATCGCTCTTAAGCCAGGGGAAAAACTGATAGGCGTCCAGTTGTCGCCATTGTTTACAGAGCGGAACACTCGACCCCCGTCCACAACCGCGAAAAGGTATTCCCTCGTGTTGATAGCAAGAGCAAGTATTGACAAGTTGATTAGGCCATCACCGATTGGTTTCCAGCTCCCTCCGCTGTCAGTAGATCTGAATATGCCTGCGCCAAGCGACCCAGATATAGCCGCAAAGATATGGTCCCTGGTGTTGGTTCGAACGATACTCACTGCAATCGGCAGCAACCCGGTGCTGGATTGTGACCAACTTTCCCCATTGTTCGTTGAACGGAAAATACCGCCTATGAATGTTCCTGCAAAGATACGGCCGCTTGAATTAACGGCAAGGGAGTACGTCCTAAGGTACGGGAGGCCTGAGTTGATCCGACTCCAAGTTTCACCGTTGTTCGTTGATCGATAAACACCACTGCTGTCTGTTGCTGCAAAAACATAGCCGTTTGAGACAGACAAAAGGGAGTTTATAGAAGAGGGCGGTAAGCCGGAGCTGGTTTGTGTCCAAGTCACCCCATCATTAGTCGAGCGGAACATGCGGCCATTGAGTGTTCCAGCAAAGACATGACTGCTTGAATTTATGGCAAGGCTCGATATGTTGGAATCGGTAATGCCGACGTTGATATGTTCCCAGCTCGACCCATTGTTTGTCGAACGGTACATGCCGTGGTTGTATGTCCCCGCGAAGACGATTCCACTTGAGCTAATGGCAAGTCCTTGGATGTTTCGATTTGGATTTAAGCCATTATTGATTGGGGTCCAGTTGTCTCCATTGTTAGTCGAGCGGAATACTCCTCCAAAGCCTGTACCGACAAAAACATGTCCTATCGAGTCGACGGCAATGGTGTATGCAAAAGGACTTGTCAGGCCATTGTTGATTTGTGTCCAGGTCTCTCCATTATCTGTCGATCGAAACACACCTGCCCCGTAGTCCGTCCCTGCAAAGATACTTCCACTTGAATTGATGGCCAGGGCCCTCGCTACAATCCAGAAACTAGGGTAGTTGTTTGTTGATATCCAACTATCCCCGCTGTTGGTCGAGCGGTAAATTCCGCCACCATCCGGACCAGTCGTTCCCGCGAAAAGGTGGTTGTTGGAATTCACGGCGATTGAATAGACCGTTCCGCCATATGGGCCGGGCATTTGTTGCCAGTATTGAGTCTGGGCTGAGGTCAGATTGCAGGGGAAGAGCAGGAGCAATATGGCAACTACTTTTTTCATCTCAAACCTCCTTTGGTGCATGTTCACCTAACGGACGACCATATTACCCGCATATCCCGCATGCACTATTGAGAGTAAACCCTCATGCCGAATCTACGCAAACGCTCGTAGAAAAGCCAACCACGAAGTCGCCAAGTCACCCAAAAGAGTTTCTGGTTGAATCTCTATCCCCTTGGTGTCTTTGTGCCTTGGTGGTTCAACAGTATCATGCCCCCCACCTTGACTATTCCCCCTACGAATGCTATATTTTTGCTGTAATTCACGGCGAATCAATCACCAATGCCGACAGCAAGGAGGTAACGAAGACTTCAGCGTACACGTTCGATCGAGCCCATCGCTCGGGAAAATGAATGCCAAAGTTCTGATCTTGAATCAGAACTACGAGCCGATGAGCATTATCAATGTCCGGAAGGCTATTGTGCTTTTGTATCTTGGGAAAGCAGAGCTGATCGAGGCAAACGAAGCGCTGAGAGTTCGCTCAGTCTCGATGACGATGCCGTTCCCGAGTATCGTGAGGCTGGGGGTGTACATCCGGGTTCCGTACAAGAAGATCATCCTCTCGCGGAAAAACATCCTGCGGCGCGATGCGCACAAGTGCCAGTACTGCGGCCGCTCCGATCTCACGCTGACAATCGATCACGTCATACCCGTTTCGAGGGGAGGAGAGGATACCTGGGAAAACCTCGTCTGTGCCTGCGTACAGTGCAACAATAAGAAGGGGTTCTCCTCGCCGGAGGAAGTAGGAATGCCTCTTCGCCGGAGACCGATGCGACCAAACCACGTTACGTTCATCAGGCACTTCGTCGGTTCGCTTGATGAGAGGTGGAAACAGTACCTCTTCATGCACTGAGCTAACCCGTCGAATTTCCATCGACGGGATTTTTGTATCTGAGGGTTGAGTAACGTTCAATGTATCAACTCACCCCTGAGGTTGTCCAATAAGTCCGGGGACCCAGTCATTGCGAGCGAAGCGAAGCAATCTCGTTCTCGAATGCTGGTCAAAAAGCGGGATTGCTTCGTCGCTTCGCTCCTCGCAATGACTCGTGATTTACTTTTTGGACAGCCTCTGAAGGGGGTGAGTTCTTTGTGGAAAACTGGGACCTTTGCCAAACAAGAAAACGATTCTCAGTGGGATGCGCCCGACGGGCAAGCTTCATCTCGGTCATCTCGTCGGTGCACTCGAGAACTGGGTCTCGCTCCAGCATGAATACAACAACTATCACCTGATCGCCGATTACCATGCGCTGACGACGAACCTCGATTCGTCCGGCATCTATCAGAATTCAATCGACATGGTGATCGATTGGCTGGCGGCAGGCATTGACCCGAAGAAGAGTCCGATCTTCCGGCAGTCACAGCTTCCGGCAGTCGCAGATCAAGGAACATGCGGAGCTGCATTTGATATTCTCCATGCTCATCACCGCCGCGAGATTGGAACGGAATCCGGCGGTCAAAGATCAGGTGAGAGATTTGCACATTGAGAACGTCAGCTACGGTCATCTTGGCTATCCGGTGCTTCAAGCGGCGGACATTCTTCTCTACAAAGGCGATCTCGTTCCAGTTGGAGAGGACCAGGTTCCGCATGTCGAGATCTCACGAGAGATTGCGCGCAGGTTCAACAATCAATACGGGAATGTTTTTCCCGAGCCTGAACCTAAGCTGACGAAGTTTGCGCGGCTTCCCGGATTGGATGGACGAAGAATGAGCAAGTCCATTGGAAATACCATTCTCCTTTCCGATTCTGGAGACGAAATCAAGAAGAAGATGAGAACCGCGGTGACCGATCCTCTCAAGGTCAGAAAGAACGATCCAGGAAGGCCGGAAGTATGTTTGATCTTCACGTATCATCAGAAGTTCAACTCAACGGAAGTGCCGGAGATAGATCGTGATTGTCGAAGCGGCGCTCTTGGGTGCGTAGACTGTAAAATGAGAATCGCAAACAGAGTCGCCGATGTGCTTGCACCGTTCCGCGAGAAGCGAGCGCATTATGAGTCACACATCAATGAAGTGAAGGACACACTTATCGATGGCGAGACAAGAGCACGCAGCCGTGCGAAGGCGACGATGAGTGAAGTTCATCAAGCGATGTCGTTG
>JAERML010000004.1 GCA_016844425.1 Bacteroidota bacterium | reverse complement strand
TCTCACCCATGACCGCAGCCCCAATCTGGCAGAGTCCAACACCATGACCCCAACCCGCGCCTGTCAGCGTAAACCTCCCGGGGATTCCGTTCCTGACATCCTTCTTGTCCACGACAAACGCCGAGCTGTACAAGTGCGACCGGGAGAGGGTCTTTCTGATCTCCAACTCCTTGCCAATGGTGTACGTCTTCTTTGTTCCAACGATCTTGAGCTTGATGATCCGGCCCGAAGCACCGCGCTCGATGGGAACCAGGTCAATAATTGCGCCGAAGTCAATCCCGCTTCTCTTCCCAATCAGCTCTGCGATTTCCGACTGGCCGTATGCCACTTTCCATCGGTAGAAGTCGGTTGTTTCCTGATCGTACTTCAGCAATACCTGGGAGAGGATTGCTTTGTCGGTCGTATTGCAAAAAGCGGGAGGGTTGCCGCGAATCCACGCCTCAGCTGCTTTCTCGTTCGTGAGGTCCATCGAGTATCCGCTGGGAGGGGGGAGTGAGTCAACCACCGGAGTGAGGTACGGATAGTGAACAGGTTCCCAGGCATTTTCAAACAATTCGGTCACGCCACCACATGATTTGGAAAACCGTGCGTCACAGATGGTTCCATGGAATGTGACCACGTCCGCGCAGACATCAAAATGTACGTGGTCTTCGCGATCATACCATCGGATCCGCTGTTGGTCGTCCTCGAACAATGTTTGATACTTCACCGGGTTCTTCTTTACCGAACGGGATTTCTCGATCTGCGCCAGGAGCCAGCTGCGCGAAGTGACCGCATGGGCCTTAAGAAGATGCACAGAGCTTTCCGCGCTCATCTCCGACGAGATCACGCTCGTGAGGTAGTCTTCGACAGAAACGGAATTAATGGCAGTGATTCCGGCATCAGTGAGGAGCAGCTTCAGGCTTCCGACAAAACGTTGGTCCTCATTCCGTTCCCAATGGAACGAGACGCCAATTGTCACGCCGAACAGCGTGAACGAAGCTCCGGTTTTCGATGCAGGTTCAAGAACCACTTCCTTCCCTGCAATGGACGTTCCTGATTCGTCGACCACAACAATGACATCCTCATCGATCCGCGCCTTGATTCTTCCGCTGCACCGTTGTTCGGTGTGCAGGCATTGGAATTCTCCCTCCAGACTGGCATTGATTTCTCGTGAAGAGAGAACCCCGACGTCGATGGTCGGGACGGATTGCGATGACATGGATAGGGAAGATTCGGGATGATCCGTGTAGATGCTCTGTTGTGACATGCACCAGTCAATATAGAAAGTTCCGGAGGAAATGACAGAGAAAAAAAATCCCGTCTCGCGAAAAGCACACGAGACGGGCAACAAAAAGAACGTACTTAAGAATAGACTACTTCGATTCTTCCAGTTCCGGCTGGAAGTTTCTCACTTCTTCCACAATCACGTCCACGATTTCCGATTCCTTCACACGGCGGATGACCTCCCCCTTTCGGTAAAGGATACCCACGCCTTTGCCAGCTGCAATGCCAATATCTGCTTCACTTGCCTCACCGGGACCATTGACAACACATCCCAGCACAGCAATTTTCACGGGTTTCTTAACACCTTCAAGCCGTTTCTCCAGCTCGGCCATAATGCCGAACAAATCCACTTCCAGCCTGCCGCAGGTGGGACATGCGATCAACTCCACGTTGCGCGAGGCCAGGGCAAGGGAGCGAAGAATCTCTTTGCCCACTTCCACCTCTTTGTACGGCTCATCCGTCAACGAGACCCGGATAGTATCGCCGATCCCCTCGGCAAGAAGCGTTCCGATACCAATGGCGGATTTGATTGTACCAACCCGCGTCGTGCCCGCCTCTGTCACTCCCAGATGCAATGGAATGTCTGTCCGTTCTGCTACAAGCCTGTACGCCTCGATCATCAACCGGACATCGGTGGACTTTACGGACACGATCACATCGCGGAACCCAAACTCGTCGCAGATGCCCACGTGTCGCATCGCGCTTTCGTACAACGCCTCGGCGGTCGGGTAGCCGTGTTTGTTCAGGATATCCTCTTCCAGCGAACCCGAGTTGACCCCAATGCGAATGGGGATCCCCTTGCCCTTCGCCGCGTTCAGTACCTGATGGATCCGCTCCCGGCTGCCGATGTTTCCCGGGTTCAAACGGACCTTGGCGACGTTCGCTTCTATCGACTTTAGCGCAAAGATGTGGTTGAAGTGGATGTCTGCCACGATGGGAAGGGGCGACTGGCGGACAATCTCCGCCATCGCATCTGCCGCCTCCTTATCGTTGACCGTCACTCGCACGATGTCGCATCCCTCTTCCGCGGCACGGACAATCTGAGCCACCGTGCCAGCCACATCGCTCGTCTTTGTCTTGGTCATTGTCTGCACCGAGATCGGGGCTCCGCCCCCCACCTTGATGCCCCCGACATTTACCTGGCGTGTTTTTCGGCGGATGCCAACCTTGTATGTTGGGTGTGGTACCACCGGAGGATCGTTGGAAAGATTGAGAACGGGAATTTCCATGCTGTCCATGATTCCTTAGTGAATCTTCTTGCTTGCCTCGTTGAGAACTCGTTTTTCCTCTGCACTCAAACCCTGGTATCCGCCTTTACTGATCTTGTCAAGGATTGCATCGATGACCTCCTGTGTCACTTCCGTTTCGTTGTCCATCGAACGACCGGACCGGATGTCGTAGAACTTGGCATCGTGCACAACCTCCCGCTCCTCGGGGCGGTAGACGCGTGAGTTTTGCGAAAAGGAATGTCCTGACCCAGCCTGAAGCCGGTGCCACCAACCTCGCCCCGGAAGATGTCCCATCTCCACCAGCATATAAACCAACCCGACAGCCGCACCACCCAGGTGCGCGAAATGGGCAATCCCATCCGTTGATCCCGTGACACCGTAGAAGAGCTCAAGCCCGATGTACGCCGCAATAAAGTACTTCGCCCGGATGGGGAGAAGGAAGTACAGGTAGATCGGGCGGTCGGGAAAGAGCATTCCGAATGCAATCAGTACGCCGAACACTGCACCGGATGCGCCAACGGTCGGGGCAACTTGTCCAAGCAACGGTGCAACAAACAGGTTGGCGAAGGCGGCACCAAGTCCGCATACGAGGTAATAGATGAGAAACTTCTTCGTCCCCCACGTGTTCTCCAACTCCATGCCGAACATCCAGAGGGCAAGCATATTGAAGAAGAGATGCCCGAATCCTCCATGCATGAACATGTATGTGAAGACCTGCCAGGGAAAGAAGTTGGTGCCGATGGGCCAGAGCGCGAGGAAATACGTGATGATGCCGTCGCCCCCACCTACCTTGATGCCGGCGAAGGTGAATCGGGCAAACAGGAAATCAACGAGCAACCAAATGGTCACGTTGCTGATCAGCAACCACTTGATCACCGGTGGAAAGAAACTAAAACCGCCAAAGAGACTGGGCCGGAAGTAACCACCGGGCCCGCTTGATCGATAATAGGACATCCCTAGCGCATCCTCACGTTACTGCTTCGTAGCATTCTAACACACTCGCCGGGGGAATCGTTCACTTCTTGTCAAGAGCGGCCACGCCGGGCAGTTCCTTCCCCTCGAGGAACTCCAGTGATGCACCACCCCCGGTTGAAACATGAGAAATCGCACTCTCAAATCCCATCTGCGTCACCGCAGCGGCCGAATCACCGCCACCGACAATCGTTGTTGTGCCCGCCTTGGTGGCTTCACTCAACAAGCGCGCAACTTCCAACGTGCCGTTGGCGAAGTTGGGCATTTCAAAGACACCCATTGGTCCGTTCCACACAATCGTCTTCGCGCGGCGAACTTCCATATTGATGAGCTTCACGGTCTCCGGGCCGATATCCAGTCCCCGCCACCCGGCGGGAATCTTGTTCACTTGGACAACTTTGCGCTGGGCACTATTGTCAAACTTGTCTGCTATGACCACATCGGTGGGGAGAATAACACGTAACCTCTTTACGTTGATCTGGTCCAGAATCTTCTTGGCAAGAGCGAGCTTATCCTGCTCGACCAGCGAGTCGCCGATCTCCAGACCCTGTGCCTGGAAGAATGTGAATGCCATCCCGCCACCAATCACTAAGACATCCACAATCGTGAGAAGGTTCTGAATGACGTCAATCTTTCCGGAGATCTTAGCCCCGCCAAGGATGGCCACATAGGGACGCTTGGGATTTGTCAATGCGTTCCCGAGGTAGGTCAACTCCTTCTCCATGAGGTAGCCGGCAACGCTGGGCCTGAGAAAGCGGGTAACACCTTCCGTGGATGCATGGGCGCGGTGGGCTGTGCCAAACGCGTCATTAACGAAAACATTACCATAGGCCGCGAGCTCCCTGGCAAAGTTGGCATCGTTCGACTCTTCCTCGACGTGGAAGCGAAGGTTTTCAAGGAGGAGCACATCCCGAGGCTGAAGCTCTTCCACCATTTGCGCCGTCGCCCTACCCACACAATCTTTGACAAATTTCACAGGATGATTAAGCAGGATACTGAGGTGGTCAGCCACCGGTTTGAGTGAGAATTCCGGATTCGGTTGGCCTTTGGGGCGGCCAAGGTGGCTCATCAGAATGAGCGTCGCTCCCTCATTCAGAATCTTCCGGATGGTGGGAAGCGCCTCAACGATCCGTTTGTCGTCGGAAATTTTCAGTTCCGTCGTCATGGGGACGTTGAAGTCCACACGCATCAGGACCCGCTTCCCTTTCAGATCGACATCATCTATGGTCTTGGTAGTCATTTTCCGTCCTCTGTCAACAAGAACGGCTGCCGAGCTTGGCGAAGCAGGCAGCCGCGATTAGCGTTCCCGATGGCGGTCTGCACTTCTATGAGATCTTCTTCAACAGGTCCACCACACGGCAAGAGAAGCCCCACTCGTTGTCATACCAACCGAACACTTTTACAGTCGAACCCTGCGTCATTGTGAGTTTCGAGTCGAAGATGCACGAGTGTTCATTCCCGATGATATCGGCTGAAACGAGCTCATCTTCCGAATACTGAAGAATACCCTTCATGGTGGTGGTCGCGGCATTCTTCATTGCCTCGTTCACCTGCTCTCTGGTCGCTGGCTTCTTCAAAATAGCCACAAAGTCCGTAATGGATGCATCTGGTGTCGGGACGCGGAGCGAGTAGCCGTCTAATTTCCCCTTTAACTCAGGGATGACCTTTCCGACAGTGCGTGCGGCGCCCGTTGTTGTGGGGATGATGGAGAGTGCTGCGGCCCGGGCACGGCGAAGGTCTTTATGCGGAAGGTCGAGCAGTCGTTGGTCGTTCGTGTAGGAATGGATCGTCGTCATGAAGCCATGATCAACGCCGAATGTCTGATGAAGCACCTTGACCATCGGTGCAAGACAATTGGTAGTGCAGGAGGCATTGGAAACAAATTGCTCTTTGCCGGTCAGGACGCTGTCGTTCACACCAAGTACAACAGTGGCATCGATCTCATCCTTTGCCGGAGCGGTTAGCAACACTTTCTTGGCGCCAGCTTGGATGTGTAGCCCGAGCTTCTCACGGCTGGTAAAGATCCCCGTCCCTTCGATCACAATCTCAACGCCAAGTTCCTTCCAGGGAAGCTTCGCAGGATCCTTCTCAGCCATGATCTTGAACCTCTTGCCGTCAACGAGAATAGCATCACCGTCGGCATTGACATCACCCTTGTACTTCCCGTGGACCGAATCATACTTTAAGAGGTATGCTAGTGTGGCTGCATCGGTGATATCGTTGATTGCGACAACATTGAAACCGCCTTGGTGCATCAGTCTGCGAAAGACGAGTCTGCCGATTCTTCCAAACCCATTGATGCCGATGTTCACAGCCATAAGAAATCCTCTGTTGTATCAGGTGAGATGTAAAGGCTCTAATCGTGTGGAAAACAGCATGAAAAACGCATAAAACCCTGCTCAAGGTACCAAGAATTGGTTTGATTGTCAAGGTAACGCGCCGTGCGTCGAAACCAGGAGGAGGCAATCCCATTGAGGTATTGGATCACTCGGCAAGTGCTACTGAAGCAGCAAGAACATACCGCGCGTTGTGTCCTTTCAAGGTAGCCGCACATGCCTCGATGGTCGCCCCGGTAGTGATCACATCATCCACCAGTACAAACGACCGTCCAGAAACATCGAATCCTTTGTGAAGGTCGAAGGCACCACTCACATTCATCTTACGTTCAGCTGCATCGAGTTCTGTCTGAGATTTCGTGAAGCGTTTCCTGTGTAACACGCTCTGAAAAACGGGGAGACCAGTGACTTCCTGAATCCCTTTCCCGATGAAATCGCTTTGGTTGTAGCCGCGTTCGCGACATTTTGCGCGATGCAGAGGAACTGGAATGACCCCGTCATACTTCTCCATGGGTATTTCTGCACGAAGTCTCTCGCCCAGCTTGCGCCCTAGCTCCACCCCGAGGCTGGTCATACCGTCATACTTCAGTGCGTGCACTATCGATTGCAGCGTCCCTCCTTTTTCGAAGTGCCAGAGTGATGTGAGCCCATCGAGGTCTCCTTGAACCATCAACCGGTCAACTGCAAGAAGATAGATCGGGTCGGTCGGTGCAACAGAACGGAGCGAGTCCCAACACGACGAACACACTTTGCTCCCTTTCCTCTCCATCAATGCGTCGCAGGCGAAACAAACGGGTGGGAAGATGAATTCATAGAACGGTCGGAGCAGCGACAAAAATGATATCGAATATGAAGGGGCCACAGCCATATGGGATCTACAGCAAGCCTGTACAAACGACGGGGGGTGTCCTATTTCTTTAGTGCTTCGAGTTTCTGAATCTCGTCACGGAGGTCAGCGGCGCGCTCGAATTCCAGGTCCTTCGATGCCTTCACCATCTCCGCCCGGAGTTCCCCGATCAGATCCTGCCGCTGGTCAGCCGTCAGGTATCGGATGACGCTTTCCGCAACGAGCGGCATCTTCGCACGCTCACGTCGAGCATCGCGCGCAGCTTTCACATCGGCAACTGCGGTGGCCGCGAGGACTTCGTTCACGGTCTTGTAGACCGTCCTCGGCGAGATATGATGCTCAACGTTGTACTCGAGCTGCTTTGTCCTCCGGCGCCTCGTTTCATCCAGCATCCGTTGCATCGAGCCGGTGACGGTATCAGCGTACATGATGACGCGGCCGTTCAGGTTGCGGGCAGTCCTTCCGGCAGTCTGAATCAGCGAACGCTCCGAGCGGAGGAACCCCTCCTTGTCAGCATCCAGGATGGCAACGAGAGATACTTCCGGCAGGTCAAGGCCTTCACGCAGCAAGTTGACACCTACCAGCACATCAAAGTCCCCGAGCCGCAGGTCCCTCAGAATCTCCACCCGCGCAAGCGCATCTACTTCTGAATGGATGTACCGCACCTTGACTCCAATATCCACGAAATAGTCGGTCAAGTCTTCGGCCATCCGCTTGGTCAGGGTCGTCACCAGGACACGCTCGTTTTTCCCCGCCCTTAACCGAATCTCGGCAAGCAGATCGTCGATCTGGTTTTTCACGGGCCGGATCTCCACTTCGGGATCCACCAATCCGGTGGGACGGATTACCTGTTCCACCACCACGCCTTTGCTCTTCTCCAGCTCGTAATCGGCGGGGGTTGCGCTGACGAAGATGATCTGTCTGACCATCGATTCCCATTCTTCGAACGTCAGCGGACGGTTGTCCAGTGCCGAGGGGAGACGGAAGCCGTACTCTACCAGCGTCGTCTTGCGGGACCGGTCGCCATGGTACATCCCCCCGATCTGGGGCACACTCACATGTGACTCATCGATCACGAGGAGAAAATCGTCAGGGAAATAGTCGAGCAGACACGCAGGCCGCGACCCCGGAGGGCGTCCGGCTATGTGACGTGAGTAGTTCTCAATCCCCGAGCAGTAGCCCACTTCGCGCATCATCTCCAGATCAAACCGGGTCCGTTGCTCCAGCCGTTGTGCCTCGACAAGTTTGCCAAGATGCCGGAGTTCGGTCAGCCGTTGGTCTAATTCCTCTTCTATACCTTTAAACGCTTTCTCCAGCGTTGCTTTGGAAGTGACGAATTGTTTTGCCGGGTAGATTACTTCGTAGTCGGTCTCACCAAGGACCTTTCCATCAACCTTATTGATGTACGAAATCTTCTCCACCACGTCGCCAAAGAATTCGATCCGTACCGCTTCTTCATTTTCGTATGCAGGTATCACCTCCACGACATCGCCCCGGACGCGCATCGTTCCGCGGACGAACTCGAAGTCGTTTCGCACGTAGAAGATGTTCAGCAGTTTCCGGAGGAGATCGTTCCGCTCCATCCGGTCCCCTTTCCTGATCACTACGATCAGGCTTGCCCATTCTTCCGGCGCGCCGATGCCGTAAATGCAGCTCACCGAAGCAACCACGATAACATTCCTATCGCCACTCAGCAATGCACTTGTTGCGCGAAGGCGCAGCCGGTCAATCTCATCGTTGATGGAAGCATCCTTGGCAATGTACGTGTCCGAGGTGGGGACGTACGCTTCGGGCTGATAGTAATCATAGTAACTGATGAAGAACTCCACCCGGTCATGCGGGAAGAAGCTCTTGAACTCACTATAAAGTTGCGCCGCCAGCGTCTTGTTGTGTGACATGATGAGGACCGGCTTGTCCACACTCGCAATGACGTTGGAGATGGTGAATGTCTTGCCGCTCCCTGTGACGCCGAGGAGCGTCTGGTATTTGTCCCCCCGAAGAACGCCCTCGGTCAGTTGCTTGATCGCTTCCGGTTGGTCGCCGGCCGGCTTGTAATCTGAAACAAGTGTAAAGATGCCCATGGGAAAGTCATTGATTGGTTCCGAGGGTAGAATAAGAATTCCCCCTGCCGTACGGTCTTCCAGGTGGTTTCTACCAGGACATACGGTCAAGAAAGTGGGTTCATTGGTTCATCACATATTCTCCGAACGTTGAAAGGCCCTGTGTGCCAGCCCGACGCGAATCGCTCAGCGCCAGTTTTGGAGCCGGGCTGAAATACTTCGCCGGACCCGCCCTATGACCTTTTCAAGAGAATTAAGCTGCCGAGGGAGAGGCTCGGACGGAAGGGTCGGAAAACCAGTCATTCGATGCTCGGGCCGGATCATCGGCTTTTTCTCGATCACAAGCATGCTGTCGTAGTAATGAAGAGCATATGTTGACCTGGTAAACTCCGACACATCTAATTTCCGCGCGTTCTTTGAATGCCATGCATGTATGTAATCGATGAAATTCTTGCTGTACTCAATGAACGTGCCGCTCCTTTGATAACCCCCTCCAAAATAGCGCCAGTACGATGTGTGAATATCTTCGCAGATATAAAGGCCGGTCGGAGCAAGATGGGGGTAAAGAACTTCAAAGGTGTTGATTTGTTGCTTCATGACATGCCCGCCATCGTCAATGACAATGTCAAGACGTGGCAACTGTTGTACCAACTGGTCAAGAAAGCTCCTGTCCCCCTGGTCTCCAACAAAAATCGTAGTCTGTTCGTCTTCAAAGTTCTTGCAGTAAGGATTGATGTCGACGCCAAAAAGTCTTGCCGCCGGGCCAAAGTAGTCTTTCCACATTTGCAGGGAACCACCGTGAGACACCCCTATCTCCAGGATATGAACATCTGTTCCTCTCCATTCAGAGAAATAACGATCGTAGATATCGAAATAATGGGTCCACTTGTGGATGAGATTGCGCGTGTTGTTTTCGAAATAGCGCTGAAGGTCATTCATACTCGTGGGACAAACAGGTTCAAAATAGTTTGCATCATCGTGAACTACCGCTCACACCCGAGACGGGATTACTGAAAGCGAGGACTTTCCCGCTAATGTAGCCATTCGGGCTGCGATATTCAAGGAGTGTGAAGGGAGGGCTATATCTAAGATGTTCCCGGGTAGCTGTCCGTGCAAGGAGAGAAGAATCAACTATTCATATCTCAATGCATCAATCGGACTTAGTCCCGCTGCTTTGCGTGCCGGATAAAATCCGAAGAACATCCCTACCGCGCCGGAGAAGATGAATGCAATGGCAACCGAGCCGGGGGAGACAAACACCGGCCAACCGGCGAGGGTCGAGATGAGAGAAGAACTCGCCAGTCCGAGCACGACGCCGATCAGCCCGCCGAGGACGCTCAGCATGACCGCTTCGAACAGGAATTGTTGCAGTATGTCACTTCGCCGCGCGCCGATGGACATCCGGATGCCGATTTCACGCGTCCGCTCAGTTACCGAGACAAGCATGATGTTCATTATACCGATCCCGCCGACGATCAGCGACACCGAGGCAATACTTCCCAGCAGCATCGTCATGATGCGGGACGTGGAGCTGGCCGCATCTGCAATATCGGATTGATTGCGTATGGTGAAGTCATTCTCTTCCCACATCTGCAACCGATGCCGGATGCGAAGGAGTTCGCTCACCTGACGCTGGGCTTCCGGGATGCTTTCCTTGCTGACAGCGGAGACGAGTATGGATCCAACGCGATCGCTCCCTTCGATTTTCTTCTGCACAGTGGAGAAAGGGGCAAGAATGACGTCGTCCTGGTCCTGCCCCATTGCGTTCTGCCCTTTGGCCGCCAGAGTGCCGAGTACCCTGAATGGAAGCTTGCCAATCCGGATGATCTCTCCAACCGGATCCTGTCCGGGAAAGAGATTCGTAACCACGGTCTGCCCGAGGAGACATACCTTGCTTGCAGCCCGTTCATCCTGATCTGTGAACATTTCTCCCGATCCAATTTTCCAGTCACGAATCGAGAGGAACTCCGGGTATCCTCCCTGGATCGTTGTCGCCCAGTTCAGGTTCCCGGCAACGACCTGCCTTCCCGTCCGCGCCTGAGGAGAAACCCAATTGACGGCCGGGCAGTCCCTGCGGATAGCCTCAATGTCATCGAGTGTGAACGTCGATGTCGAGCCCGCACTCAGTCGGACGCCACCCTGGGTTTGCGCGCCGGGAAAGACAATGAGAACGTTCTGGCCGAGCGACGCAATTTGTGCCTCAACCGCAGCAGTTGCCCCCTGTCCCACTGCTACCATGGCAATCACTGCACCCACGCCTATGATGATGCCGAGCATCGTCAACAATGCGCGGGTTTTGTTCCGGAGGAGTGAGTCAATGGCGATATTAAGGATCTCGATGTACCGCACGTCAAATACCTCCCCGTCGTCCACCGCCCGGCATGCGTTGCGGCTGGAAGGGACTCTGACCCGCAGGCGTCGCACTCTGCACGATGCCAAGCACACCGATGATGATCTCGTCCCCTTCCTGCAGATCCGTTTCCTTTACCTCAACAAATTGTGTGTTCTGGATTCCCTTCACGGCGCGAACAGGAGCCGGCTTTCCGTCCTTCAACACCCAGATCCTGACATGGTTCGGATTGCGCGGCATCCGTCTTTCAGCCACACCACCTGCCGGAGGAGCGCTGCCTGTATCACTTCGGCTTCGCCTTGAGAGGGTCATTTTTTCACCCGACGAAGAATCGATCGGTGGTGTAAACCGGATGGCCTGTATAGGAACGCGGAGCGAATTCTCTGTTTTCGCAACTTCGATCGAGACTGTCGCAGTCATGCCAGGCATCAGCTTCTGCTCCGGATTCTCCACGTCGATGATGACGGTGTAAGTAACGACGTTCTGGGTAATTACCGGCGCGAGACGGACCTGGCTTACCACTCCCAGAAATTCCTGCTCTGGATACGAATCGACGCGGAAGTTCACTATCTGTCCTGTCTTCACGCTCCCGATGTCGGCTTCATCCACACTCGCCTGAACCTGCATCTTCCGGAGGTCATTGGCAATTGTAAAGAGCGTCGGCGCTTGCAGGCTGGCCGCCACGGTTTGCCCAACATCGACGCTTCTTGAGATGACCACACCGCTGATGGGTGCGCGGATGGTAGCGTAGCGGAGGTTCACTTCTGCCCGATCGAGTGCTGCTGTGGATTGGCTCATGCCGGCTCTTGCGGATTCGACCGTCGTGGTGGCGGCATCGAGATCCGCTTGTGACACAAGTGACTTGGCAAAAAGTTTTCGTGTCCGCTGAAAATTTCGCTCGGCCTCATTTACCTGTGCCTGCGCGCGCGCCACGTTTGCCCGCTGCTCATTCACCGACGCCTGCAAGAATGTTGGATCGAGCTGCGCAAGGAGTTGTCCTTCCTTTACCACGGAGTTGAAGTCGGCATACAACTTCGCAATCGTGCCGGAGACCTGCGAGCCAACCTGCACAGTGGTAACCGCCTGGATAGTTCCTGTCGCGCTGATACCGACGAGCACATCACCGCGGGTCACCTTGTCAAACCGATAGCTCGTCTTCTCTGTGTTGGTGTTCGTAAACAGGTAGAAGCCCGCCCCACCGATTGCAAGCGCAGCAACGACAAGGAGCCATAGTCTTTTCCTGTTCTTCATTTTATCGCTTTCACTTTGTCATCGGGACCATTGCCTCAAACACCGACCGGTGGGCAACACGATACGCGGGGCGATTCCCGGCCGTGTACTGTTCCGAGTGATGTACGGGCTTGATGTTTCCTGCAACCACCTGTTCGTTCCATATTGCCACCTCCGCAGGAGGGAAATCCACAAGATCAAACTCCACAAGGGCCACAAATTCATTCCATTGTCTGTAAAACATCAGCGTGTCGGGCATTGTTCCCCTTGCAGAATGGAACATCACTTGGACAAGCGACTCAGGGTCGAGGTTTAATGCTCTGAACGGACGAAGGTTCACCCTGACCATCTCACCATCCAACGAGATCCTTTCAAGCAGGCTCTCCCCGCGTATCGTCGTGTCCATCATGACGAGTTCTTCATGAAGATATTCTCTGACCGCTGCCGTATCGGCAAGTAAATGCTCGTTGCCGAAGGAATTCTGATAGATAATCTTGTACACATCCTGCGCATGCAGGTTCTTCTTCGTCTCCTGGTGGTGTTTGACCAGTGTGATCATACTCCACCGATCGAACATGTCCTGTCCGCTCAATGAACAGGGAATGACCATCACACACGCAAGGAAGCAGAAGTGCCGGCGAGAATCAGTCATAGTGTACCTGTGAGAGGATCGTAGAAGGAAAATCGGAGAGAACCCCAGCAATGCAGACGGTTACAGCTCTTCGATCGCTTTCCTTCCTGCATAGCCGTCCGGGATCCGGTGCCAGTACTCGATATCGTCCTCACCGAGTTTCCAGCAAAGATATACTTCTTCCCCGTTCTTCCTGATGTGTGGAAAGTCAATCAACCCCAGGTTGATCTCCTTGACGACGATACCCCGTTTGTCAAATTGTTGCACGATTTCCACCAGCGTTTCCATTTCGGGAGGAAAACGACCATCCCCGTTCGGCCCCATACCGCCGAAATAGGTATGCCGCCGAACGTCCCACCCTTTCTCGTCGAGCGCCTGCTTCAGTTCCACCATCTTGCCGGCGAGGGCGTGCACCGTCGTCAACTCCTTGCGCGCCTCTTCAAGCGAAAAGTGTCTCTTATGTTGATACTTCCTCATGGAGCAGTGGTACTACAATCAAACCTTTCGAATATTTCCGCGTCACCCGAGGCGGGAACCAATTCCCTCAGAGCGTTTCCTCATCGGCATGAAAATCAGGATTGCACAGACAAGGGGGAACAGAAGAAATCCGAGCCAGGGACTCCCTGCCGTGGATGGGAGTGACACATTCGCCAGATAGAGTGCAGCCAAAAGCACGCCGGTCATTGCTTCACCAGCCACCAAGCCGGAAGCAAGGAGGATACCCTTGTTCTCCGTCTTGTCAATCTCATCCTGAGTAAACTTCCGCTTCTCGCGGATCTTGTCGAATCCCCATTTGATCAGACCGCCCACAAAAATCGCGGACGTGGTTTCAAACGGAAGGTACATACCTACTGCAATGAAGGTCGGAGACGGAGACTTGATGAGAATGAGACCCAGAGCAAACCCTGCGCCGAAGATGAGCAGCGGCCACGCCATCTTTCCTCCAACAATACCTTGCGCAAGTGTCGCCATGAGACCCGCCTGCGGAGCCGAAAGCAGGTCGCCACCAATGCCGCCCGGTGTTCCTTTGTGCAGAATGATCATGGGTATGGTCAGCACAAACGCCGTGATGATCACGCTCATGATATTCGACACTTCCATCTTCCATGGCGTTCCGCCGAGGAGTTGACCGACTTTGAGATCCTGCACAAGTCCTGCCGTACCCAGGGCGCAACAGACAACGGCCGCAACACCAAGCGCCGCGGCAACTCCGCCCTGTCCGGTCAGGCCGAACATTACTATCAGCAGGGCCGCGATGATGAGAGACGGGAGAGTCAGCCCGGAAATGGGATTGTTGGTGTTCCCCATGATGCCGACAAGATACCCGGTAACAGCGGAGAACAGAAAGCCGGTGGCAATCATAACGATTGCTATGACTATTGACGCCACAAGATTTTGTGTGAAGTAGAAATATATAATGCCGACAGGAATCGAAACGAGGAGGATGCCGGCAAGTACGAAACCGAGGGGAATATCTTTCTGAAGCCGGTTCGGATGTTCAATGGCTTCCTTTTTTTTCATCTGTTCTTTGAATGCCCGCACGATCCCGTCCACCAGAGGGCCGCGCAGCCCCCACAGAGTATGGAGGGCTCCGACAAACATCGCCCCTATGGCAATCAACCGGATCTGCCGGCGCCAGACATCATCAAAGATTGCCTCCATATCCCCCGTCCAATCAAAGCGGCCATTCAGAAACACGGCCATCGGGACAAGACAAAGCCACGCAAATGCGCCCCCCGCCCAGGCAATTGCCGCAAGCCTCGGTCCAATGATGTAGCCAACCGACATCAACGCTGGAGAAGCAACGGGTGTGCTCAAGTACACGCCACTCTGATACACAGACTCTTTCCCATCGATCGCGATACTGGAATCTGGAAGGCGGAAGAAGCCGGTGGTGACATCCGTGATGATCTGGTAACCCCGTGAGTTCTTCAGAAACTCCAGCGCGGCACCGAGGCCCATGGCACCGAACACGTACGAGGCACCCGTGGTCCCCTTCTGACCGGCTTTCGTGATCTCCGCACATGCGATGGCTTCCGGATAGGGGAGATTCGACTCTTCCACAAGAGTGCGACGGAGAATAATCACAAAGAGCACTCCCAGCGTTCCCCCCACCAGCATAAAAATAGTGCTCTGAACGTAGTCAAGCTCCTGCCAGATCCCACTGATGAGGAACGCAGGGATGGTGAAGATCGCACCCGCAACAAGGGATTCTCCCACTGTTGCCGTGGTGCGAAGGAGATTTTCTTCCAGGACGGTTCCCTTGTGAACTCTCATCAGAGCAATCGCAATTACAGCAGCCGGGAAACCAGCGGAGATCGTCGTTCCTGCTTTCAACCCGATGTATGCATTGGCAGCACCAAGAAGCGCCGCCAGAACAATCCCGTAGAGGAATGCTCTGAGCGTAAATTCATTGATCGTGGAATCTGCCGGGACAAAAGGAATAACCTTCTTGGGGGTATCGCTGTTCATTCCAGTCGATGGTGTCTCCATTGGATTCCTGCGCGATGGAAGAAGATGGGATTTGGGTTGTTCAAGATAGCAAAAATAGGTGAATTATCAACGTGGCAGGCGGACAAGCGCTCGGTTACGTCGTGGAGACGCAGGGTCAGCGGGAGAAATGAGCGAGGATAAACATGAGTGAAGCGGTCCCATCTAATGTTGGTTCGTTGGTCGAATAGTCTCCGAGGTTATCATTGACCGTTACTCCATGTGCTGTCTACCAGCACAACCGCCGTCTTGATATCGTCGGAACGAAACCCGAGCTGGCTGACGCGTGTGACGGTCTGCGCAAACAGCGCGTGTGAAACCAGCGACATCGTAGGAACAATGCCAACGAACGGTGCAACCGCTTCGGTTAGAGCTTCTCCAGAATGAAATTCAACATCATAGTGTACAGGTGCCGTGATGCATTGTCGCCGTGGATACCGTGTGCCCGGCCCGGGTAAAACATCGTCTGCACCTGCTTGTTCTGCCGTATCAGCTCGTTGATGAAGGCGATCGAGTTTTGCCAGTGAACGTTGTCGTCGGCGGTTCCATGGACAATGAGAAGGCTCCCCTTCATCTTTGCCGCATGCGTGATGGGAGAGGTTTGCCGATAGCCGTCGGGGTTATCCTGCGGTCGGTCCATGAATCGCTCCGCCCAGATTGTATCATAGAACCTGTGATTGGTGACTGCCGAGATAGCGATGCCAGTTTTGAACACGTCGGCGCCGTACGTCAGAGCCATGCACGTTGTATATCCACCACCGCTGGAACCGTAGATGCCGATCCGTGTTGCATCGACGAAGGGGAGTGAGCCAAGATAGCGTGCCGCCTCCATCAAGTCTACGGTTTCAGGAATGCCGAGACGACGATACCCGGCTTGCCGGAATATCTTTCCTCGTCCATCGGTCCCCCTGTTGTCGACGCGAACGGTGATATACCCGTGCTGCGCGAGCAATTGGTGCCAGAGATAGCCGGTTCCTCCCCACCTATTGGTAACATCCTGGCCACCCACAGCGTACGTGTGCATTAACACAGGGTACTTCTTGTCAGGACTGAAATCAGGTGGCCGGAGAATCATTCCATGGAGCTGCTGGCCATCACTTGTTCGGAAGGTAAAGAACTCCTGCTTGCCAAGTGCGTACTCTTTGAGAGCATCGAGACGGTTTTCCATCAACCGCGCAATCCTCTTCCCATCATTGGCATGAAGGGAAATGATCGTGGGCGTTGTGATATTAGAATAGGTATCGATGTAGACGAGCTCACCGGGGGGCATGGTAATGGAGTGCCATCCCGGTTCCTTCGTCAAACGTCTCAGGCCTGTTCCGTCGAGCCGGATGCTGTAGAGATGCCGCTCCATGGGTGAGACCTCGGTACCAGTGAAGTAAATGAGCTTCCTTTTTTCGTTCACTCCAACGATATTCTCAACATCCCACTCTCCTCGCGTAAGCTGACGAACCAGGGTTCCATCATTGTCATAGAGGTAGACATGCATGAACCCATCACGCCACGACGTCCAGAGAAACTGGTCTGACTTCTCAAGAAAACGGAGATTGTCCTGGACATCCACCCATGCACTGTCAGTCTCCTGCAACACTGTCCTGATGGTCCCTTCCACAATGTTGGCAAGCATCAGATCCAAAGTGTCTTGACCCCGGTTGAGCCTTTGGACGGCGAGAATCTCCGGGTCATGGGTCCACATGATACGCGGAACGTAAATGTCAGTGTTCGCACCAATATCTATCCAGGAGATTGCTCCCGTTTCCACCGTGACAACGCCAACCCTGACAATGGAATTCGGGTCGCCAGCTTTCGGATATTTCATCATTGTCACACTGGCATGAGCGTCGTCGTCCGGATAATGAACGATCGGAAAGGTTGGAACGTTGGTCTGATCGAGACGCCAGAACGCGATGCGCTTGCTGTCGGGCGACCATTCCCAGCC
>JAERML010000273.1 GCA_016844425.1 Bacteroidota bacterium | reverse complement strand
TGAACTCAGCGCCTTGCTCACGGCCTGCCTATGGTCAGGCGGTGCACTTGCATTTGCGGCTGCAACAAAAAGGGCGGGCTCGTTCCAGGTCAACATCACGCGTCTTATTCTTGCTGCGGTGTACCTTGTTCTGTTGATCCTCATTGCAGGGCTCAACGTGAATCTCTCAAACACACAGATTCTGATGCTCAGTCTGAGCGGCGTTGTCGGTCTCACGTTCGGTGATACCTTTCTCTTCAAAGCATTCTATGAGATTGGCGCTCGCGTTACGATGCTCATCATGTCAATCGCTCCGGCAATTGCTGCGTTGCTTGCATACCTCATTCTGGGCGAGACACTCTCGACAGCCGGTATACTCGGCATAGCAATCACGATTCTTGGAGTGAGCATCGTTGTGACCGACAGGGGAGGGACCGGCACTGAGAAGGTCGTGTTAACAACATCCGGCATCGTGTTCGCCATGCTGGCCGCGGTTGGACAGGGGAGTGGATTGGTTTTCGCGAAGATGGCATTCGAAGAAGGCGAGGTGAATGGATTCGTCGCGACGGCTGTGCGAATCATTGCATCTCTGGTGTTCCTGCTTCCTGTTGCTCTGATGACGAAGCGCTACCACAATCCTGTGCGCATGTACAAAGAGGACAAACGAGCATTCATGTTGACCGCTCTTGGCTCCGTTCTCGGACCCTTCCTCGGCATATCCTTCAGTCTTATCGCGATTGAACACACCAAGGTGGGAATTGCAGCGACCATCATGGCACTGGTACCGATCCTGATGCTCCCGCTTGTGAGGATTATTTATAAGGAGAAGCTCGCATGGCGGGCGGTGTTGGGAGCGTTTACCGCAGTCGCCGGCGTCGCGGTGCTGTTTTTGAGATAACACTCTTCACGGTTGTTCTACGACAAGAGATATCGTGAGATGGGAGAGACGTTCTTCAGCAGTCTTGTGAAGTATTGTAGAACGGAGTCCGGTTACGCGTACCTTGAGGATGTGACAACAAAGGAAAAGGCAGACGGCATGGAGAGCTTCTTCTTTGCAGAGACGTTGAAGTATCTCTATCTCATCTTTGCCCCCAAGGAAACGCTGCCGTTCGAGGGCGTCATCTTTACGACGGAAGCGCATCCGATCAGGAGGACGTGGAAGTAACGTGGATTTCTCTCATGTTGCATCTCTTTGGAGTTTCTTCTACATTCTCACGGATCCTTCGGTACCCCAGGTGTTACTCAGCCAAATTATCCACAAATCAATTGGAGGAACCATCATGAAACGAATTCTCTTTGTCTTGTGGCTCGTGTTGCTCGGCTTCGGGCTTGCGTATGCCCAGGATCAATCTTACAGGGTCGTCTTCGACCTCACCAGCAGGGACAGTCTTGATCAGAAAGCGGTGATGCGATGGATCAAGGAAGTGTCGGCGTCAAGTCCTAAAGCCGAGATGGAAGTGGTCATGTACGCCAAAGGGTTTGAATTGGTGATGCCGGAAAAGTCCACGGTCCTGGTGGACGTGAAAGAGGCTATGAAGAACCCGAATGTGAAGTTCACCGTGTGCGAGATCGCCCTGAAGAACAACAAGGTGGATAAGAGCCAGGTGCTCAAGGAAGTGCATCTGGTCCCGGATGGTATTTACGAGATCGTCCAGAAGCAACAGCAGGGATGGGGTTACATCAAGGTGTCGCACTGAGAGTGTAGCTCGGTTTTTCCCCACACACACCAACCGTTCTTGACACAATATATAAGGAGTCGCATGAAACAGTGGAAGAACATCGCGTATTGGTGTCTCGCAATGTTGCTCTTGCAGGCACCGGCCACGCGTGCAGACCAACCCACGCTCGGCAAAGCCATCTACGAAGCGAAATGCGTGGAATGCCACGGCAAGGATGGCAAAGGAAACGGCCCCGCAGCGTTGCTCCTCAATCCCAGGCCGCGTGACCTCACAGCCGGTAAGTTCAAGTTCCGTTCGACTGAATCGGGCAGCATCCCGACAGACGATGATCTCCTGACCACGATCCAGAACGGACTGCACGGCACCGCGATGCCCGACTGGAAGCCATTTGTCAAAGGGGATTCACTGACGGCACTCCTCGCCTATGTGAAATCATTCTCACCCCGCTTTCAGAACGAAACGCCAAATGTGGTGAAGGTCGGAAACCCGGTTCCCTCTTCTCCAACGAGCATTGTAGCGGGCAAGAAAGTGTTTGACAAGCTTCAGTGCGCCAGTTGTCACGGGACTGACGGCAAGGGGAAGGGTGCCATTGCAACTGACTTTAAGGACGATTGGGGACACTCGATCAAGGCAACCAACCTGACGGAACCGTGGATTTTCCGCGGCGGTTCCACTGCCAGAGACATTTACCTGCGCTTCAGAACCGGACTCGACGGGTCGCCGATGCCTTCGTATGTCGGGACCGCAACCGAACGGGAGATGTGGGACCTCGCGAACTACGTCATATCGCTTGGCCGAAAACCGGTGTGGGCCATGGACGAACAGGAGATCATGGCGTTCTATGCAAAGCTCGATGAGGATGCAAGGCAGAACCCTGTGGAAAGAGGAAAGTATCTGGTTAATTCAATCGGCTGCGAGTTTTGCCATTCTCCCGTGCGCGAAGATGGCAGCATTATTGAAGAGCTGCGCATGGCTGGCGGTCAGCGGTGGGATCTCTACCCGTTCGACGACCTCGTCTCCTACAACCTCACTTCGGACAAGGAAACAGGATTAGGCGACTGGACGGATGATCAGATAAAGACCTTGCTGACGAAAGGCATCCGTCGCGATGGAACCCGGATGATTCCGTACCCCATGCCGTGGCCGGCGTTTGCGCATCTGAAGGAGGCCGACCTGAACGCCATCATCGCGTATCTCCGGACTCTTCCCCCC
>JAERML010000060.1 GCA_016844425.1 Bacteroidota bacterium | reverse complement strand
CGGCGACTTCTACAACGCCACATCGCAAGCAAAAGAAGAATCGTCAGCCAGTCTTGAAGGCAAAAAAAAAGGCTTCTGCTAGGAGATTTGAGCCTTGGCAGGTCGTGGCCGGGATTGCGATCGTCGCATTGATCGCTTTCTTTGTTTATACCGAGTTGAATAAGGACATACCCACAGGGGAAGCACATGTCCACGATAATGTAACACCTCCCGCAGTATCCGTGCAGGAGATCGAACGCTTGCAGGCTATCGTTGACTCAAATCCCTCGGATGGCCCATCGCTCCTTCGCCTTGCCAACGTGCTGCACGATAATGCCCTGCACGACTCCCGATTTCTACTCCGTGCGATTGAAACATACAAGAAATATCTGGCCCTGCAGCCCGCAAATCCGGATGCCCGCGTCGATCTCGGTATTTGCTATTTTGAACTGGGTCGTGTGGACTCCGCGAATAGCGCAAAGTTATTCGACAAAGCGATTCAAGAGATGGAGAGAGCGCTTCGGTCTTCGCCCACTCACCAGCCGGCAGCATATAACCTCGGCATTGTGAATCTTAATGCCGGTAACCTGGAAGAATCCAACAAGTGGATGAAAAAGGCAATGGAATTGAACCCGCAGTCCGAGCTCGGGCAGCGCGCGCAACGAATTCTTGAACAACACTCATTGCAATAGTTATCACGCCACCATAACAGAAGTACTCGTCACCACGAAAGGAGGATGCATGCCAAGCGGCAAAAAGCGGAAACGGCACAAGATGGCAACACACAAACGGAAGAAACGACTGAGAAAGATGCGTCACAAGAAGAAATAGATTATGCAGGAGACAAGAGCGCATCCCGTCCTGTGGACGGGATGGCTGTTCTTCAGAGTATCTCCACTATAAGTTCCAATGCAGATGGAGTGGTTGATTTTTTGGGGCCAAGGTTGTATCATGTTTTGAACATATTGCACGTCTAACAAAGAAAGCAGGGGCGGGTTATGGAACGAAATAATGGGATGACGAAGGGGTTGGTGATTGGGCTGCTGGCAGGGAGTGCCATTGGTGCGGTATTGGCACTGCTGTATGCCCCCAAGAGCGGGAAAGAACTTCGGGCCGACATCAGGCAGAAAACGGGGGACCTTGTGGACGATGCCGAGGCATATTTGCAGGCGGCAAAATCCAGGGCGGGAGATATTGTCAGTGATGCCAAGCGACGCTCGGACCAGTTGATTTCGGATGCACAAAAAAAGGCCGGCACCCTCCTCGAAGATGCGGAACGTGTGATCTCCGGAGCCCGGCAGAAGACCGGCGCCATCGTGGAAGAGGGGACTCGCGTCAAGAATGCAGTCAAGGCTGGCATGGATGCCTTCAAGGAAGAACGCAACCGTTCGTAACGATCTGTTCACTTCACAAAGGAGCTTCCCTTGGAACCCGTCCTCGTCATTGCCCTGATCGTTGCTCTCGTATGTCTGTCAGCCCTGTGCGTCTACATGATTCTTTTTCTCTTGCGAGTGCGGGAGATCCTCACGGGGATTGAAAAGGACTTCAAGGAAATGTCAGCGCGTGCGCTGCCAGTTCTTGACAACATGGAGTACATCACCTCCAGAGTGAAGAGCATAGCGGACAATATTGATGACCAGGTAATGATCGTTCGCGAGTCCATCGGGTCCGTGAAAGAAATAGCAGACGACATTGTTGCTCTGGAGCAAAAAGTGCAGGAACGGATCGAGGGGCCGATCCTTGATACGATCGCGTTTGTTGCAGCGTTGTTCAAAGGTGTTCGCACGTTTGTCGACCGCGTTCGCGTGTGAGGGAATCGTTCAATTAAGCGTTGAAGACACATCATCACCTGCACGTAGTCTAGCCCGTCTTCAATCACCGCTACAACGTTCTATTCAGATCCAAGTTCATTCAACACGCCGCACAGAATTGGTACCCGCGTGGCGTGTCACCAATTGGAGGCAGCGACACCCTTATGAAGGAGTACACATCAGACCACCTGCGCAACGTGAGTTTCATTGGCCACGGAGGTGCGGGTAAGACATCGCTGGCCGAAGCGATGCTCTTTTCCGCCGGTTCCACCACCCGCCTCGGCAGAGTTGAAGAAGGTAATACCCTCTCTGACTATCACCCCGATGAAATCGAACGACAAATCTCCATTAACACCTCTCTTCTTTTTTGTGAATGGAAGACGCACAAGATCAATATCCTCGATACGCCCGGTTACACAGACTTCACTGGTGAAGTTAAAGCAGCTCTGCGCGTTTCGGATACCGCTATCGTTTTACTTAAAGCTGTCGAAGGAGTCGAAGTCGGAACGGAGATCGTCGGCAAGTACACTAATGAGTTACGAAATGGAGTCGTCTTTGTAGTCAATAAACTCGACCATGAGAATTCGGATTTTGAGAAGGTGTTGCACCAGGCACATGAGATGATCAGTCACGATGTCGTCCCGGTACAGTTTCCCGTCAGACAAGGACTGGGTTTCGACAGTGTTGTGGACGTCATTCGGATGAAGGTGTTGAAATTCTCCCCCGGTGGAAACGGCAAGTACGTCGAACAGGAGATCCCCGCTGAGTTGAAAGCCAAAGCCGACGAGCTCCGTCAGCAGCTGCTTGAACTCGTTGCTGAAACGGATGAGAACCTTCTGAACAAATACCTGGAGCAAGGAGGGCTTTCTGAAGACGAACTCCGACAGGGATTGAGGGGAGGTATCCGTGATCGGAAGGTGTTTCCTCTGTTCTGTGCGTCTGCCACGGGCAATGTCGGTGTCAGCAGTGTGATGGACTTCCTCACGGATTACTGTCCATCGCCGATTGACATGGGGGACCTCCATGGCACCGCGCCGGGTGCGCACAATGGTGATGCCAAGACTGACATCACGGTGAAGCAGGATCCCAATGGGCCACCATCTCTCTTCGTTTTCAAGACGGTTTCCGAGTCCCATGTAGGTGAGCTATCGTATTTCCGCGTGTGTTCGGGCTCGGTGAACCCTGGAATGGACCTCATCAATGAATCGAATGGGAAACCCGAGCGCCTTGCACAACTGTATGCAATGAACGGCAAGGACAGGAAGGACGTTGCGAAGCTCTGGACAGGTGATCTTGGAGCAGTGGTGAAGCTGAAAGATACTCACACCAACAACACGCTCAGTAGCAAGGCATTCCCGATTGTGTATAACCCGATTCTTTTCCCGGCACCCGTCTACAGTTGTGCCATCGTCCCGAAGGCAAAGGGTGACGAAGACAAGATCTCAACGAGTCTTCACTCTCTCCATCAGGAAGATCCCACCTTTGTGTTTCGAGTGGATCCCGAGATACACCAAACGATCATCAGTGGACAAGGGGAGTTGCATCTCAATATCATCGTGAAACGTCTGAAGCAAAAGTTCAACGTGGAAGTGGACTTGATAGAGCCGAAAGTCCCGTACCGCGAAACTATCAAGGCGGTCGCGAAGGATGCCGAATATAAGCATAGAAAGCAGTCGGGTGGTCATGGGCAGTACGGCCATGTTCATCTTCGCCTCGAGCCCTTGAAGCGTGGCCAGGGGTTTGAGTTTGTGGATGAGATCGTAGGTGGTGTTGTGCCGGGTAAATTCGTGCCCGCAGTGGAGAAAGGAATTGTAGAGACGTTGAAGGAAGGCGTCCTCGCCGGCTATCCTGTAGTGGACGTCCGGGTGGCGCTCCACTATGGTTCGTACCACGATGTGGATTCCTCGGAAATGGCATTCAAGATCGCCGGTTCCCAGGCTTTTCGCAAAGGTTTCATGGAAGCCAGACCGATTCTCCTGGAGCCGATTTACAATCTTGAAGTGAAGGTACCGGAGGAAACGATGGGCGAGGTGATGGGAGATATTTCAGGCCGCCGCGGAAAGATTCTCGGCATGGAGGCGGCGGGTCACTACCAGATAGTTCGTGCACAGGTTCCTGCCGCCGAACTTCACAAGTATGCAACCATCCTCCGTTCGAAAACAGGTGGACGCGGAATGTTCACAGCGAGCATGTCGCATTACGAGGAAATGCCGAAGGAAATGGCAGACAAGGTTATTCTGGCCTCCGACAAAAATAAACACAAAGAACAGGAGGCGTGAGCTGCCGACACACTGCGCTCATGCGGGAATGAAACATTGAATTCAAGGTTGGGGTCTGAGTGTCAGGGCCCAACCTTTTTTGTTTCCATCGGAGAACCAAACAGGGAGTCTTCATGAAACGGATGTGGTCGCCGTGGCGGTCAAAGTATATCCAGACGTTCAAGCAGCCGCGGAAGAAAAAGAAGAACGGCCAGAGTCTTTTTAGCGCCGCCATTCGGGCAAAGGATGATGACAAGTATTTTATCGTCTGGCGTGGGAAGCATTGCTTTGTCATCATGAACCTCTATCCCTACAACAGCGGCCATCTGATGGTCGTCCCATATCGCCAAACGGCCGAGATTGGCGAGTTGACTCCCGATGAACTCACCGAAATCATGACCACGGTACAGCGGGCAATCACTGCGCTCAACAAGGTGATGAAACCGCAGGGATACAACTTCGGGGCGAACCTGGGAAGGGCTGCCGGTGCCGGAGTGGACGATCATGTCCACTTCCATATCGTTCCACGCTGGAACGGTGATACGAACTTCATGCCAATTCTGGCTGAGACAAAAGTGATTTCCGAAGACATGAAAGCGACGTTGAAAAAGCTCCGGAAGGCCTTCTAGAATGCCCCCGGGACGATTAAACTTTTTTTTGGCGGGGCTGTCAAATATTCAGTTGAACTCTCACTGACTGCGGTTGCATGCACCAACTCTCGGACCACGAACTCGTCAATGAGGTTCGGAACGGAAAGCGTCAGGCATACACGGAGCTGATGCGGCGATACCAACAGCGAGTGTACTGGGTTGCACGCCGGATCGTGGGGAGTCATGAGGAGGCGGATGATGTTGCTCAGGAGACGTTCATAAAAGCATATCTTGCGCTAGGAGATTTCCGGGGAGACTCGAGCTTCTTCACGTGGCTGTACCGGATTGCTGTCAACATGTCTCTGAACGCGGTCAGGAAACAGCAGGTGAGGAGATACCTGCGCCAGAGCGAAATCCTCAGCCGGATCTTTCCAGCGAAAGAGACCCCAGCCACAGAGCTGGAGTTCAAAGAGACTGAGTCGTTGCTGCAGCGTGCGATCGAAGAGTTGCCCGAAAAACAACGGGCGGTATTTGTGATGCGGTACTTCGACGAGATGCCGTACGAAGAAATCTCTCAGGTGATGAAAACGTCGGTCGGAGGGTTGAAAGCAAACTACTTTCATGCACTTAAGAAAGTACAGGAGTATTTGAAGAATGAAGCGTAAGCAACAGGTATCGCGCCAACCGGACGCCGACGAGCTGAAAGCGGTGGAGGAATTGAAGGCGCTTCTTGACCGACGCGGTGTTGGGCCGGAGCCGGCTCCGCCGGATCTGTACTGGCCGAACCGCATCATCCGGACCAACCGCGCAATTGACGATGCATCAAGCGGCAAGGCGATCTCCATCAGTTGGGCTGCACGTGTCGCCATCCCGGGCGTGGTTGCGATTCTCTTTTTCTTCATCGGGCTCCATTACTATGTCCCCCGGGGGCCGAACGACCAAAACACACTCACGTCCGTAGTCCTCTCGTTGCCGGAAGAGACGATTGACTCGCTTCTTCTGGAGCCGGGACATCTGACAGAGAATATCACGACCGGGGAGTTGCACGGAGAGATGTTCAAGCTTTCAGACGCACAGATCTCCGAGTACTTCATTACCACCGGAAATGCACAGACCCTGCTGGAAGCAATGGAGCCTCAGCAAGTGAACGACCTGCTCTTAACACTTGGCTCACATCGGAACTAAACCCGGAGAATCTCATGAGACGACCTACCATTTTCGTTGGGATCCTATTTTTCTGTTTCACCTCTTTTCTTCTTGCCCAGCCATTCCACATGGGCGACCAGCGGCCGTCTGAAAAACTGGAACAGTTCAAGAAAGTCCGTCTCATCGAGCTGCTCGACATGAAGGAAGAGCAGTCTGTCCGATTCTTTGCACGACTCAACGAGCACGAGAGCACCAAGCGAGGCCTGATGAAGGAGAAGATGGATCTTCTGGATCGCGTGGAGAAGCTTATCCGCAACGATGCGGACGAACAGGAGTTCGAGAAGGTTTTTCCGGACGTGGCGGCGATTAACGCAAGAATGCAACAGGAGGATCAGAAGTTCTTTGAGGGGCTGAAAGACATCCTTTCCGCAAAGCAGCGAGGAAAGTTTCTCCTGTTCGAGAGGCACTTCGAGCGGGAATTGCGCGAGGCCATGCGAGAGATTCAAAAGCGCCGTCGACAGCCCGAGTGAAGGAAACTTTAAGGGACTCTGTCCGCCCGCTCCATACAGCATCTTCCGGGGCGGGCTTTTCATTCGTGTGCTTCCTTGATTCTCTATTTCCCTTTGGCTATGTTCATCCCAGTATCCCCACACAAGGCAGCCATGGATAACAAAGTCAAGCAGAAGGCGCTCCGCATGATTTCGAACGGAATGTACATCATAACGGCCCGCGCCGGCGACCGGGTTGGGGCAGCGACAGTCACCTGGCTTTCACAGGCGTCATTCAAGCCACCGATGATTATGGCTGCCATCCGACGCGACGGAAGCCTGCTCGAATGTGTAAAGGAAGGTCGCGCTGCCGTCATCCACATGCTTGGCGCTCATCAACAGGAAATCGCCCGCAAGTTCCTCACATCTCCCGACGTGCGGAACGGCATGATCAATGGTGAGCCCTACGTTCTCGGAGCAACCGCTGTTCCCATCCTCTCGCACTTGCCCGCATACGTGGAATGTCGTCTCCGCCACATCATGGAGGAAGGAGGCGACCACGCTGTGCTTCTCCTTGAAGTGCTCGACGCTCAGGTGCGGGAGGAAGTTCTGCCGCTCCTTGTCGCGGATTCACCATGGGAGTATGGTGGCTGAATCTGCAAGTCCGTGTTAGTTGCCGACCTGACGGGCACCAATTGACGGCGCT
Organism: Bacteroidota bacterium; assembly: GCA_016844425.1. Next base: position 334 of record JAERML010000060.1, on the reverse strand, counting down.
GGAATTCGTACGGACGCGCAAAATGGTAGTGTTCAAGTAGTAATAGATCGCACACGGTTGTCACGAGCGAGGGGATGCGTCTCTGTATTCCCTCCGTGGTTCTGGCTCTTCCTCCCCGCTATTCTGCCGTTTTTCCGCTGTTGGATTTTTCAACGATTCTCACATCTGCACGCCACTTTCGCAATTGTAACAAGAATCAACTCTTGGCAGATCAGGGAAGGAGGGGGTTTCCCGCTCATTCTACGCTTGACAAGGGTTTGCACGTCAAATTTGATAGTTATGGGTAGCAGATTCTCTGTTATTTGTCTGCCCGAGTTTGGCACATACATTGGGG
>JAERML010000272.1 GCA_016844425.1 Bacteroidota bacterium | reverse complement strand
GCAGTTGTTACATTGCGTTTGAATTCTGATTCTTCCCGTCCCATTCGCACCTGATCCCCCATCCCATGAAGCTTGCCGAGAAGTTCATTCAGGCATTACCCAAAGTGTTGCTCCATGATCACCTTGACGGCGGACTCCGACCGGAAACGGTGATCGAACTTGCAAGGGACTCAAAGTACACCAAACTCCCAACATCGGATCCCGGAGAACTGGCGGAGTGGTTCCATCGCGGCGCTGCGCGGGGGAGTCTCCCGTTGTACCTCGAAGGTTTTGCCCACACCTGTGGTGTGATGCAAACGGAAGAAGCCCTGGAGCGGACAGCGTATGAGATGATCGAAGATATGTACCGCGACGGTGTGGTGTACGTCGAGACCCGGTTTGCCCCTGTCTTTCATACAGACAACGGCCTTCACTGGGATGATGTGGTGAATGCCGTGTTAAAGGGGCTGGAGAAGGGAAGAAAAGATTTCGGTGTGGAATATGGCTTGATCATCTGCGCAATGCGGAATATGAAGCTTTCCCAGGAGATGGCTGAACTCGCCGTGGATTACCGGGAACGGGGGGTCGTGGGATTCGATCTGGCCGGTGAAGAAGGTGGATTTCCGCCGAAGAAACACGTGGATGCATTCCATTACATCCAGCGGGAAAACTTCAACATTACCATCCATGCAGGAGAAGCGTTCGGCAAGGAGAGCATCTGGCAGGCAATTCAGTGGTGTGGGGCTCACCGTATCGGTCATGCAACCCGTCTGATTGAAGACATCGGGATGGACAAGAGGGAGCCGAACAAGATTGTGAAAATGGGCTACCTTGCCCAGTATGTACTGGACAAACGGATCCCACTGGAAATCTGTCTCACCAGCAATGTCGACACGGGAGCAGTGAAGACTCTGGAAGAGCATCCATTCGGGACCCTGCACCGGTACAATTTCCGGGTCACCCTGAACACCGACGACCGACTGATGAGTGCAACGACCATGACGAAGGAATTCAGGATTGCCCACCAGGTGTTTAAACTTGGCCTCGATGATCTGGAAAAAGTAACGATCAATTCGATGAAGAGCGCATTCATTCCATACAACAAACGCATCCGTTTGATCTACGATGTAATTAAACCGGGATACACGAAGGCGCGGAGCCGATTGAAAAAAGCGAAAGCATGACAATGTGCGTGCGGGGGATGGTCACGCTCATGCTCGCGTCAATGGTGCTCACGGGCTGCATAATGTCAACAGCGCTGTATCCGTATCGGATCACGAACGGGAATTGCAATTGTGAGCAGTTCAAGACTACTGACCCGTCCGCCCATGTGACGTACTCTGTGACGGCGTGGTATCGTGTGAACGAAGGAATTGCCACCCGCGTGGAGATCGATATCAGGAACGGCTCAACCGATACGCTCGACCTCTCTCTCGCGTACGTGAGGATCTCGTCACGCAACGTGCCGTATCGCTACAATGACAAGTTTCTGGCCGTGACGATCCCGTCGGTGGGGCCGGGGCGTGCAGAGCGGCTGACACTTGAAGGTGAAGCGGAGAATCTCCCAACAGAAGATCCCTGGCGGGCGATTGCGGGGGAGGAGGTGACCATCACATTGAAGGGATTGCGCATGGGAGGTCGCTCTCTCAAGCCGCAGGTCATCCGGATGGTTCCCCACAATCCCAAACTTGCCAAATGACCGACGGTATGCACATTTATCTTGTCCGGCATACTGAGGCTGTCCCTGTCGGTGGGACGATTACCCGTGATGCCGACCGGACTTTGAGTGTGCGGGGCGAAGCCGACGCTGTGTTGATGGGACAGGCTCTGGCGAAGGTCGAACCCGACCTTGACATTGTGGTAACCAGTCCGCTTGTCCGCGCCGTCCAAACGGGCGAGATCATTGGAGGGCAGATCAGCCAGCACCCGATCCTTCACGTTAGTGAGCATCTTGCACCGGGGTTCAATCATCGTTCATTGATGCAAGAGCTGGTTTCGTTAAGTGGCGGTGGCCGCATTATTGCAGTCGGTCATCAACCCGATCTCACCAATTTCATTTCTTATTTTATTGCAGGTTCGTCGTATGCTTCCATTGCCATGGAGACCGGGGCAATTGCGAGCATCGCGTTGCGTCCCGAGGGGGGACGTTCTGAAGCCTACCTCCGCTGGATCCTGACGCCGGACATCGTGAAAAGCCTGCAGAATGAACGGTAAGGAGACTTCGATGGACCTGTCCATTGTTCGCATCGAAAAGCCCGACGATATGAATTTCATCATGGGGCATGCACACTTCATCAAAACGGTGGAGGATCTGTACGAGGCGATCGTGCAAACCAACCCTTCGATGAAATTCGGCATTGCGTTCTGCGAAGCATCCGGGCCTGCGCTCGTCCGCTTTGCCGGCAATGATCCAACCCTGATAGACCTCGCACAAAAAAATGCCCTGGCGCTCGCGGCAGGACACACATTCCTGATCTTCATGGACCACGGGTTCCCCGTGAACATCCTCAATACCATCAAGAACGTGCCGGAAGTCTGCCGCATCTATTGTGCGACCGCCAACCCGACAGAGGTAATCATCGCCGGGACGGAGCAGGGCCGCGGCATTCTGGGCGTAGTCGATGGGGTGAAGACGGCTGGCGTAGAGACCGAGGCGGACATTGACTTCTCCTCGCCCGGACAAAAGAGGAAACGCTCAATCGTCTGAACGATCTGATGACCGGAAAGATGAAGGTCATTGCCGTTCCGCATATCACGTGTACGATCGGCCAGGTCCTTCCGGCCCAAGAGATTGCTCGTCTCGGACATGTCGTCCCTCTCGCGTCGCGGTTTCATCCGCACATTTGCTGGCGGTATGCTGGGAGGTGCGATGCTGTATGCCTTCCCGGAAGACGCACGGGCGAAGTACGTCCTTGCCGGCGGTGAGCACGTTCCGGCAGACGACGAACATTTCTGGAATGTCGTGCGAGACCAGTTCCCGCTCAAGCGCGAGCCACTCTTCCTCAACAATGGAACCATGGGAGTTTCCCCCTTCGTGGTCATCGATGCGGTGAAGACCGAGATGGAGGAAGTGGATCGTTCCGCCCGGTATGGTGGCTGGGAGAATGTCCGCCCCAAGCTTGCATCTTTCATCGGTGCGCACGTGGATGAGATCTCCTTGATGCACAACGTCACCGAAGGGATCAATGTCGTTGCCTGCGGTCTCCCGCTCAGGAAAGGGGACGAGGTGATCCTGACGAACCACGAACATGCAGGCAATGCCCTCCCCTGGCTTGCACG
>JAERML010000271.1 GCA_016844425.1 Bacteroidota bacterium | reverse complement strand
GCCGGGGATCAGCTGCTGGAAATGCGAACAATGTCTGGCGGGGCGAGACAATATGTGCCGCTCGTATGGACTGCTCGGTGCGATGACGCACGGCAGCTACGCGGAGTATGTAAAAGTGCCGTTCCGCAACGTGCTGCCGATTCCAGAGAATCTCTCGTTCGAACAGGCGGCGGCGTTTCCGCTGGTGTCGGTGACTGCATCGCACATGCTGTTTGCCCTGGCCGGACTCCAACATGGAGAGACGGTGCTGATCATGGGCGCGGGGAGCGGGGTCGGGACGATGGCGATCCAGATGGCGAAGCTCGCCGGAGCTCGGGTGATGACGACCGTCGGATCCGACGACAAGATTCCCAAAGCCGTGATCCTGGGGGCCGATGCCGTCATCAACCACGCGAAGGAGAAGGTCTCGGAGCACGTCAAGTTGCGCACCGAAGGGCGTGGCGTCGATGTTGTGATCGAGCATATCGGTCCGGAAGTGTGGGAGACCGCGCTGGAGTCTCTTGCGAAGGGCGGGCGATTGGTTACTTGTGGTGCAACGACCGGGGGTGAAGTGAAGCTGAATCTCCGCTATGTCTTTTCCCGCCAGCTGACGATCAAGGGGTCCTATATGGGGACGCGCGCAGAATTGGTGAAGGCGGCGGAGCTGATGGGACAGGGTCGTTTGATCTCGGTGATCGATCGCACGTTTCCACTTCAGGAAGCTCGTGCGGCGCAGGAACTGATGTTACGCCGCCAGTTTTTCGGTAAGATAGTCCTGACAGTTTGATGGAAGTTGAAAACGGCTTCCAACTTCTTCTCATATCCTGTTCTGCTCAACACCCGATGCGAAGGTTCTGTAACGAGAAGCTCCTCATAGTTTAATCACAACCAGTTGATTTTGCAGCACGTCCTGTCTGTCCTTGGTCCTCTTTGTCTCATCGATGACAGCACATAACCCTTTAGAGGGATTGCCATTCTTTCAACAAATTGGTAGTTCCCATTTCGTTGCGACAGGTCCTGAGTAGGTTTGCGCACTTACCGCGAGCCTGTACTATGGATGGAACGTCGTCTGTAGCTCTGCTTTCCCAAGACCTGTCCGGCGAACCTCATGCCAGGCAGCGTGGTCCGTTAAACGCGCTGTCTAATTCTTCCCTCAGCAGGCTGCGGAGAGACCATTTTGCCATAGCAGGGCTTCGATAATCTGTACGTCTGGAGCAGGAGAAGAACACTCCTGCAGGATGTTCAAAAAAGTGACTTTTTCAGCATCCTGTTAAGATCGTTCTGAGGAAGCCGCGTGAATATCATGACAGAGGTGGGCACAACATTCGTTTACTCTGGCCATAGCGAGAATATGGTCTCTGGGCAGTCGAGCCCGGGAATCCTTGTCTTCTCGCGCTCGCTGCAGCTGCAGTATGTAAATCGTCGGGCCCTCGAATTGATTCGAAACATCGGCCAGGCGATGACAGAATCAGGATTGATCGTGCTTCCCACACCACTACTCGAACTTCGTGATCAAATCCAAGAAGGCCTCGACGAGCGCCTCGAGGCAAATATCTGGAAACCGTTCGAAATGAGTCGAGTCGTGTCTGAATCTGGGCGAAAACTCCTGTTCCATGGATTCGGACATCCCAATCGAGCTGCAAGCCGCGATTCTCGAATCGTCATCGTTCTGGAAGAGATCAGGTCCGCGGAGAAGTATAGGAATCAACAGATGCATGCCCGGACGACGGCACCCGAGAGGTAGACAACGGGCGCCGGGTTCCCTGCGAATTCATAAAGGCAGGGGAGAGCGTCGGCGTGCCGTAGTGTGCCAGACTCGGGCGGAATTGAACAAACGGGGTACCCCAGTGTCACAGCAAGGCCATATGTGACTCCCTCAAAGATCCCGCCAAAAGTGGAAGAGTCCGCCAATCCGAATCGCAGGGGAGGCAAGCGTGTCCTGGGGATACAGCCATGTGTTTACCAGCTCGCGCAAGTCGCTGGTTACGAGATCATCAAATTCTCTGATGGGCACGCGTTGTCTCTCAATACCAGCCCGGGAGGATTCTTGCTCTTAATGCCTCAGCCCCCGGAGAGGAGCCAAGTGTTTGAAGTGCACATGCCTTTGTCAACAGAGGAGGAGAGAACAGTCAAGTTAGTGGAAGCGTGCTGGACGCGCGAACTGACATTTGACGCCGCCGGCAAGGTCTACCTCGTCGGTGTCAGGTCCCTATTCGAACCCGCGCGTACCAATTGACACTTTTATCCTTCCTCACATACTTCACAAAACGGAGGCCCGAGCCCCCCCTTGAATTGCGCGCGTCCAGCGAGCAAGGAGGGCACCTGGCTGCTCCCTCCTCACCCTTCTGAGGACGCGCGTTGCGCGAGCACCAAAGGTGCTCAGAGCCCCGTTGACTCTCTTTCCGCCCCTTTGTTAGACTCCTCAATCCAATTCTAAGTCATTGAAAGACCCATTGTTTCTTCTAATAGGCTGCGGAAAGACTATTGTGGCACAGTGGAAATTCAATGGTCCGTACGTCTAGGACAACAGGGGAGCACCGCGCAGGATGCTCAAAAAGGCCGTCCAGCAAGGCCGCAACGAGCGAAGAGGCGAGGCGTACGCTTCGGTACGTTGAGCTTCTGAGCGAAGCGAGAACGCCGCATGGGAAAAGGCGCGTCTCGGCGCGCCGGGGTTGGGCGGGTGAGAAGAGCGACTTTTTCAGCATCCTGCTAACTGGGCGGCTTTAGCAACACGATGCACCACCACATGATCAAAGCCTGGCTGCTCCCCGAGATGTTTGGGTGTAATCGAACGCATTTGACCATCGAAGGTATCCAGGGAGAATGGGGTTCCGGCGATTCGGTGACAGAGGAGGAAGAACTCCCGCAAGCGCCTCAAAACGTACAAGCGAAGTCAGGCAATGG
>JAERML010000059.1 GCA_016844425.1 Bacteroidota bacterium | reverse complement strand
CCCTGCCCTGGAATCCTTTCCGGAAACACTCTGAGATCGTTCCGGCTCATTCAGCATGTGTTCCTCAATGGCCGCTTTTAGCTTGTCCGCACGGGAACGAAGGATACTGTTTGGGTAGCGTTCCAAAAACCGCGTGATCTCAGCATAGGCATCCTTGTACTTACGCCGTGACATGAATACTTCGGCCTTACCCAAAAGTGCAAGGGGAGCATACTCGGTGTCGTGGTACCGTTCAATAACATCATCATAACAGAAAAGAGATGCCTTGTAGTACTCCATGGTTGCATAGAGTTGGGCGGTCTCAAATTGCTTCTTGGCCAGTCGCGTGTTCAGCTCCTTAATCTTTCCTTCCGCGTCGGGGACATGTTCGTTGGCAGGGTAGTACTCCACAAAAGCCTGGAGCTCCTCGATCGCCTTTTTTGTGTATTGTTGATCAAGCGGGGACTTGGGGGAGAGCTGGTAATAAGAAAGCCCCAGCTTGTATTGAGCTTCTGGCACAAGGGGACTTGCGGGCATGTTTCGCCGGAGTGTTTGGTATTCAAAGGCAGCCAGGAGATACTCGCCGCGACGAAACCGACACTCGCCTAGGTAGAATTGCGCATCATCAGCGAAAGCGCTCCCGGGAAATTGGAGGGTCACAACAGTGAACTCGCTGATGGCTTCGACGTAATCTTCATCGTCGAACAATCCCTTTGCGTGCTCGAACCGCTGTTCGGCCGTGAGGGAGGTGACCTCTTCGCTCGAACCGCACCCGACGAGACCCAGAACAACGGAGAAAAGAAAGGCAACACCTAATGTCCTTGCCATGCGATCTGTGTCAATGTTGTACGTGATGATAGTCGTTCAGTCCTTTCTTGAATACGCGCTGCTTCCGCGCCATCGGCAAATGCCGGCTGGACGCCGGCCAGAACGGGCAAACAGCGGAACGCCACAATGCGTGTGCCTGCGGAATCTTTCGTTAATGTTGCGCTGAATGCAAAGCTACGTTGAGTCCAATACAGATCTGGCTGCCGGAAAACAAAGTTGCCTAACGAGTGAACGATGTACTTGCCGTCTACGTCCTCCACACCATACGGTACATGCGGATGGTGACCAAGGAACAGATCCGCTCCCCCCCGTATCACCTGGGCAGCGAAGTCGCGCGTTCGCCGGGTTGGTGTGTCAACATACTCTTCACCGCCATGATAGCTGATGATGATGAAATCGACCGAATCTCTGTATGCGCGTACTTGAGGCAACAATTTTCCCGTGTCGGCCTCCGCTACATGTCGTTTCCACATCGGGTCTTCAATATTCATCACATCCGTTACCGCGAACAACGCGACGCGGATGTCGTTCCTTGTTACGACCACCGGAACGTACAGCTGCAAAGAATCTTCGGCCGTCCCTGCAAACGCGACCCCCGCACCGCGAAGGTAACGAATTGTTTCTTTCAGCGCCCGCACGCCATAGTCAAGCGCGTGGTTGTTTGCGGTGGACACAACCGTTACACCTCCAAGCCTCAACGACGATGCACCCCCCGGAGGCCCTGTAAAGATCAAGTTGTTTTCTGGATCCTGCGTCTCCCCGCCCTGATCGGACAGCTGCGATTCCAGGTTCGCAAAAACAATATCTCGACGGGCAAACGTGTCCACTGCAAAGACAAACGGAAACAACGTATCACCACGGAGGATCTGCTGGCCGACAATCCTCCCCAAGTTCACATCACCAACAGCAAGTAGTTCAATTGAACGCTCTGTCTGCTGGAAGGCGGCTCCCACCGTTGCTGGATTCGAAGAGTCGCCAGAAAAATCAGCTCGGAACGATCCTATCGTAAGCCAAGCAACGCCCACTAGTCCAAAGCCAACGAGCAAACGTGTCACTATGTTTCCTTCCCCCCTCTTTCAGCTCCGTACATGGAACAAAAGGTACACGGCCACCGCAATTGAGCCAATGACGACTAACGGTTCCACCAGGTTCGCGAAGAAGCCCTCCGGGGGCAATACCCCGCGCGTCACAAGAATGTTCGGATTCTCCACTTCTTGTATTTGTGACAAAGCAATGGTGTCAGTTGCTTCGTCGGCAAAGTCCCTTATGACGACAATGATTCCTGTGTGTCGATCCACAACTTTCGCACTCAAAGTCACTTGCACGGTCCTCGAGACAACCTTTCGCCCGAGGAATCCATCCCGTCGGATATCACCATAAATGACGCGTAGCATCTTCTGGCCAAACTCGGCATGGAATCTCGCGGAAGAAGATTCCGTCGATGGAAAGCTTCGATTCAGAAGGCCTCGTACGATTGATGACTCCAGATACCAACTCCGATCCTGCGGGAGTATCAGCAACTGAATTGAGTCGCCCTCGCCAATTTGCTTTCCCACTGCATCCGCGACCCTCTCACCGAGCAACCGCATGATTTCGAGGTTCGGGACTGCGAGCACCTCGTTGTCTTGCCCATGGGCGATCCCCACAAGACACACCGTCGAGAGAGTTGCTGCGCGAACCTGATGCAGGAGTGACTCCACAAGTCCCTTGATCACATGCTCCTAGGCATAAATACCACGGACTTTCAACGTCTTGGCAACCTTGTCGATTGCGAGAATATACGCGCCGATGCGCATGGTTACCTTGTGCTTTTCCGCCGTTTCATAGACCGCATCGAATGCAGTCCGCATCATCCGGTCCAATCGGCGGTTCACGCGCTGTTCACTCCAGAAATATCCGACGCGGTCCTGTACCCACTCAAAGTAAGAGACGGTCACTCCGCCCGAGTTGGCGAGGATATCAGGAATCACCATGATCCCCTTATCCTGGAGAATCGGATCTGCCTTCGCGGTTGTCGGGCCGTTAGCCCCTTCGGTAATGATCTTTGCCTTGATCTTCCTCGCAACCTGCGGAATGATCTGATCCTCTTTTGCTGCGGGCACAAGCACGTCGCATTCGCCTTCGAGAAGTTCCACTTGGGATATCGGATCGCCTCCCTTCCAGCCGTGCAACGTCTTGTGTTTCTCCACGTAGGCGATGGCCCCCTTCACATCAATTCCGGTCTTGTTATAGTATCCGCCGGACACATCGCTAATTGCCACCACCTTGCAACCTTGCTCCTCAAGAAGCCTCGCAGAAATAGATCCAACATTGCCAAAGCCCTGTACTGCCACAGTCGTGTTTTGGGGTGCCATCTTGATTTTGTCAAGTGCCGACAGCGTGTTTACCATGACACCCCGTCCTGTTGCTTCGCGTCGTCCGAGGGAACCACCCAAAATCAATGGTTTGCCTGTCACCACGGCATTTTCCGTCCTTCGGCTGTGCATGCTGTACGTATCCATCACCCACGCCATCGTCTGTTCGTTCGTGTTCATGTCGGGGGCGGGCACGTCTTTGTCCGGGCCGAACACGTCCATCAGATTTGCAGTGTACCGACGAGTGATTTTCTCTATCTCGACGCGGGTCAACTTGCTCGGGTCACAACGAACACCTCCCTTTGCTCCCCCAAAGGGGATATTCACTACGGCACACTTCCATGTCATCCACGCTGCAAGGGCTTTCACCTCGTCGAGCGTAACGTCCGGGGCATATCTGATACCCCCTTTGGAGGGTCCCATAACGTCATTGTGAATGACACGATATCCCATGAATATCTCGATCCTCCCATCGTCCATCTGTATCGGAATGGAAACGATGTGTTGCCGGACGGGGGTTTTCAAATATTCATACACGCCTCGCTCCAATCCCAGAATTTCTGCCGCAACATCAAAACGCTTCATCATCGACTCCAATGGGTTTTCCCTGTCCATTGGCGGTGCTGGCTCTTGATAAATGGCCTTTGCGTACGGATCCATGTGCGAGGGGTCTTACTCCTTTCGTTGCAACGATGGCAAATGATTTCAAAACTTACGGAAAAAAGGCTTGATATTCAAGGAAGCGAATTCGGCAGGAAATGGCACAGGAACCTTGGGGTCGGGGATCAGGAACCGTTAGAAAGTCGAATCCGTTCCAGTTCCCTTGCCACGAGAGTCGGGTCCTCGTCAAGAAAGTGCCGTGAGAATCGCCTCGCTCTCCGGACTGCATGTTCGCCGATCTCGGCAACGATGAGATCCTCTTCAAAGAGTTTAGCCGTAACGAGTACCTCACCATCCGGGCCCACAACCTGGGAGCCACCCCAGAAGTTGACTCCGTCTTCATAGCCCACCCGGTTGCAGAAGACTATGTACGAAGAAAGAAGACGAGCGTATGCTCTTTGGTTCTCGGTGTTGATTGTGGCGGCCTCAAGCTCCTTTTCGTTTGCTCCCAATCTCGTCGGGCTAGCAACCAGCGAAATGATAACCTGGGCGCCTTGCAGTGCAAGAAGGTACGGCAATGAGACATGCCAGAGGTCCTCACAGATAAGCACACCCAGCGTCCCGTGTTTTGATGAGATTGCCCGAACGGAATTCCCCTTGCTGAAGTATCGCATCTCTTCGAACATTCCATATGTCGGGGGATAGGTCTTCCGGTGGGCACTCTGTACCAATCCGTTCTCAAAAAGAAACGCGGTGTTGTAGAGATGAAATGACGACCCCTCCTCCACTCCACCTGCGATGATCGAGATATGGCGCCCCATCTCTATTAGATCCTTCACGGTTGTGGTATCCCGGTCAAGGTTGACGGCTAAATCCCAATTCATGTCCCTGATGGAATAGCCGGTGAGACTGAGTTCTGGAAAGACCACCAGTTCTGCGCCAAGTTTTCGTGCGTTCTCGGCCGCGACAAGGTGTTTCTTGACATTCCCTTGCAGGTCACCAAGTTTTGAGTCGATTTGTGCAAGGGCGATCTTGAAGTTCATGGAAGTGTTTTCAGGAAAGGTGAGAACTCGGACTGAAGCGTGAACACACTTCAAAAGAAGGGCAATTACTCGGAGAGGTCAAACATTCTGATGTCCTTGATGTATGGGACAGTCTTGTCTGTTTTCATTTCTTTCAGCTTCGTGATCTTCCTCTCAATTCTTGCGAGATTATCCCTTATGATCGTCAGGTAGGTTGACAGGTTGTCGGTCTGATGGCCGCCAAGAAGTTCTTCGGTTGTGATCCGCATGCTGTCCAACGGGAGTCTTATTTCCTGGGCAATACTCAGAACGATTTCCTGGATTGCTTCAAGCCGTTTCTGTGTTATCTCCAGCGTTGTTAACTGGTCCTTCAGTTTCTGACGCTCGATGACGTTCAGAATTGTCTTCGGAAGCACTGGCGTCGCGATCTCCTCCTTGACCAGATAATCCTCAACTCCAAGCTTCATGACTTCGACGGCGAGATCGAAATCCTTGTTCACGGTGAGAAAAACGACGGGTGTCCGGATATGTCGCTCGTGCAGAGCACGGGTTATCTCCAGCCCGTTCTGACCGGGTAGAAAATAGTCCATCAAGATGACATCGAAATTCTGATCTTTGTCAAGCTCTGCCAGTGCATCCCTACCGTTCTCCTTCCATACAATATGGAATCGCTCAGGTTCATGCTTTCGTAGGAACACCTCGACGAGCTTGGCAAAATCACGGTTGTCTTCCACCAATAGAATCCGTACCGCGTTTTGTTCTTCCGTTTCTATCATGAATAGACCATATCAGAAACTATCATATCGGAAAATTCTCTACCTGGGTATACTGAAATAGAACGTTGTCCCCTCGCCTACTACAGAATTCACCCAGACACGGCCACGATGTCTTTCGATGATCTTCTTTACGATTGTAAGTCCTGCACCGGTGCCACGATACTCTTCGCTCCGTTGAAGCCTTTGAAATATGGTGAAGATTCTGTCGTAATATTGCTCCTCTATCCCGATCCCATTGTCTGCAACAGAAAAAATGAATTGCCCTTCTTGGTCCTGCACACCAATCGTAACGACCGGGCTGGGTTTGTCATTGAATTTCATGGCATTGGAGATCAAATTCCGGAATACCATGCTCAGTTGTGTCGGGTTGTACCGGACCTCGGGGAGATGCTCCGGCACGTTGATAACCATGTTTCGTTCCCGCAACATGAACTGCAGATCATGAAGGATTTCCTTGATCATCCCCCCCACCGACACTATTTGCAGCTCTTCTGCAACACGGCCCAACCGCGATAGTGTGAGCAAATCGTCAATCAGATTTTTCATCCGGGCGCTGGACTGTACCACCGTCCCCAGAAACTCCTTCCCCTCCTGATCAACCTTGTCCTGGTAGTCCTTCAACAGGATCTTGCTATAGCCTTCAATGCTAATCAGGGGCTCCTTCAGGTCATGCGAGACGACATACGTGAAGTCATCCAGCTCCCTATTCCTGCTTTCGATCTCGATCGACTTGGCAACGGTGTCCTCGTACAGCATCGCTTTGTCAATTGCAATTTCGGTCAAGTTAGCAATACTTTCCAAGAGACGCAAGTGACTCTCTTGATACGTGTCCTCCGTCGCATGCTGCAGAGAAATGACGCCGGCCACAGTTTGCTTTGACTTGACCGGGACAGCGAGCATCGACCCACCCACACAAGGCCCGGTTGGTGGCGAGCCCAGGAATGAAATCCCTTGTGTCACCACATTCCATAAGACGGAATCTTCGGTAAGGAGTGTCTTCGCACTCTCCGGCACTGATTCGAAAAACTGTTGTTTCCCGTCCGCAATTCCGAACACAGGCGTCAGGAGAGGAGGAGCGGGGGTGAAGGCATCGTAGGCAAATCGCTCAAGCGGAATGGCTTTTCGTACTTCGCCATACACGATCTCAAACATCTTTTTGATGTCCAGAGCGCCCGTCAGTCCTTTCCCCAGTTCGTACAGCGAAGTAACCCGTTGTACCTGATTCTGAACCTCGGCATAGAGGACGGCATTCTCTATCGCTGAACCAAGTTGGTTGCAGATTAACAGGAGGAGTTGCAGCTCCTTGTCATTGAACTCATGCGGCGCCTGGAATGCCACATCAAGCGCACCCAGTACCCTTTCCTTCGATTGCAACGGAAATACGCCAAGGCTTTGCATGCCCATGGAGTGGAAGATCTTCCGGCCTTCCGGGCTAACACGGGAATCCGTCATGAGACTATTCCTGATCAGGAGAGGTTGTCGTTCCGTCACAACGGTTCCTGTCGCACTTGAAGTCACGTCTAACCGATCGATATTTGATACGAAGCGGTCCGGGAGTCCAAGGGAATTTTGCAGGACAAGTTCGTTTTTCCGTTCGTCCTTGAGATAGAAGAGAACCATATCTGCGCCCACAATGTCGCGCACTTGTTCAGAGGCAACCTGCAACACTTCGTCAAGGTTCAGCGATTTACTGATAGATGATCCAATCGCATTGAGTGCCATCAGCTCTTTGTTCCTGCGGATCACCTCCTCTTCCGTTCGCTTGATCTCCGTAATGTCGGTGTTGGTGAAAACCAGACCGGTCACCGTCTCGTTGATCACCATGGGGTTGATTGCAATATGGTACGTCTTCTGTCCCCCGTCCCATCTGAGATCGAATTCCTGGGAATAGAAATCCGTCTTTCGCTCGAACAGGTCTGGCATGACCCGCTGATAGGTCTGCCACAAGTCTTGCATCGGAACAATCTCGGCAAGATGTGCACCGATGACCTGGTCTTCCGTTTGGTACCGATGCAGTCCCTGTCGCAGAGCAAATTCTCGCCAGGCCTTGTTTACCTCAGTGATCCGGTAGTTCCGGTCTACAGTGAACACAACACTGTCGATGGAGTTCAGAAGATTGTGAATGTAGTTGCTGTCTTCGCTCACCTTCCTGAAAAGGCGCACTCGATCGACCATCGCACCGATTTGGTCGGCAATGGGTTGTAGGTACGACGGTTCCTCGCCGGAAAACGCGTTTGCTTGAGTAGAGGCCACGTTGAACGTTCCGATCACCCGCTCATTCAGGAAGATGGGAATGCTGATCTGTGACTGGAGTCCTTCCTGCACAGAAGCAATATCAGGGCCAAGGTCAGGGTGCGCGGCAAGATTGTTGATCACTACGGCTTGACGTTTCCGAATCGCCAGTTGGGAGACCGTTCGTCCGAGACTGACCACCTCGCCGATTGGCAAGTCCTTCCCCGAGGGACTCACACTTGCGTAGATGATTAGGCCCGTCTCATCATCTGTCACCAGCCCCACATTGATCTGATCATACGGGATAAGATTGGAAATCTCAGTGCCGATTACCTGGAAGATCTCCTCGAAATTGCTGGTGGTGTTGGCCTTGCTGATGATCCGATTCAGCAATTCGATCTGCTTGTTCTTGCGCTCGAGTTCAAGTGAAAGGCGCTTCCGGTCACTGATGTCCCGTCCAATGTTGAGCATCGCAACGGGCTCGCCCATTGCGTTGCGGAGAAGCGTTGTATTCAGGCTGATGGCAACAACTGACTCGTCTTTCCGCTTCCAGGTCATGTCAAAATCGCGCAGATAGCTATGTTCCCGTAGCGCCGCAATCCATGTCACGAATTTTGCCATCTCCTCTTCGAGAACCCAGGGATAGGGGAAGTTCATCTGCAGGACTTCGCTGCGCTGGTACCCGGTAATGCGTGTGAATTCACTGTTGACCTCCCAGACCTTCCCTTGCAGGTCGGAAATCATCAATGCATCCCCCATCCCGTCAATCACCTTGCGCAGAATTTCTTCTGATTCGCGGAGCTCGCGCTCCAGTCTCTGCCTATTGGTGACGTCGGTGATGATCCCAACGACCCCTTTGATCGTTCCCTCACGGTCACGCAATGGTGAGAAACGAGCCCAGATGTAACGTCCTTCTTGTCCTTGTGCACTTGCAAGCAGTCTGTCGTCTGAGCTGACAGCCTCACCCTGCAGGGCACGCTGTAGCAACGGACGAAGATAGCCCACATCCAGACACGCGAATTCACCGAGGCCGCTCTTCCCCACTACTCTCTCACGAGCGATTCCAGTGATTTCCTGCATCGCCTTGTTCCAATCGATGTAATGGAACTCTGTGTCATAGACGACCACCCCCTCCCGCACACTCTCCAGGACGCTGGCCTTCATCTCTTCCGACTTCACCAACGCTTCTTCCAGCTCGAAGCGATCCGTTACGTCGCTGAGGATGCCGGTGATCGAGGTGACAGGTCCTTCCGGGTTGCGTGAATAGCGGACGGAATCCCGTACCCAACGATATGCTGCTTTTCCCTTTGGGAGCATCCGGTATTCAAGGTGGAACTCATTCGCTGTACCAGCTTGGTTGGAAATCCGTTGTGAATAGAGCGCGCGATCATCAGGGTGTAACAGGGTTCGCCACAGGTCGCCAGCCTGATAAAACTCCTCCGGTTTATATCCCAGCAGTGTGGCAATATTGGGGCTCAAGAATGTCAACGCGCCATTGGGTGCTGCGTGATAGATAACGTCCGAAATATTCTCAACTGCGGTACGATATCGCCCCTCCGATTCCTTCAACTGAGAGTAGAGAGTTGCGTTTTCGATCGCGACGCCAAGTTGTGTACCGATTGAAACCAGAAGGATTTTCTCATGCTCACCCATCGGTTTGCTCCTGGTGGAGGCGAGCAGCATCACGGCAGCAAGGGCATTCTTGGAAATCAGCGGGATGTAGACCACTGTCTGGATCTGCGCTGGCACGAAAAGAGACTTGTGCGGAAGGAATGGTGGGTACTCCGCAACGGAAAGGACAAGCGGCTCCATAGTCTTCACCACATAGCCGGTGATTCCTTCCTGCATACTCTGTGATGCCAGTTTCTCTGCGACGTTTTCTGGTAACCGATGCTGGGTAGAGAGTGTAAGAGTCGCACCGTCCTTCTCGACGGTGTACACGCCGCCGAGTTCAAGGTCAAGCGCTTTCATGGACGAATGCAATCCCACCTGAAGCACGTTGTCCAGCTCAATGGACTGGTTTACGGAAAGAGAAATTTCCCTCATAATTTCCAGACCGCGCGTCTTCCTGCGGAGATCTTCCTCGGATTTCTTTCTCTCTGTGATGTCGCGGTGATAAGCAATGGCGGTGGGCTTTCCTCCCATTGCCATGATCGCTACTTGAACCTCCACGTCGAATCGTGTCCCATCCTTCCTCAGGCCTACGTATTCGTAGCGCGCGGGAACGTTCTCGCCCGACCGCCGCTTCTCGCTTCGTTCAAGGATCGCCTTCTTGTCCTTTCCGACCGCAACCATGGAAATCGGCTTGCCAATAACTTGTTCCGGGGATTCATACCCGAACATGCGAAGGAAACCCTGGTTTACGAAAATGAACACCTCCTCCTGGGCAACGGAAACGGCATCGATCGAACTCTCAATCAGATGCCTGTACTTTGCCTCGGACTCTTCCAGTTGGCGGACAAGGTGTTTTCGCCCTGCAATGTCGACGAACGCAAACTGAAGTCCGGCCTTGCCGCGGAAAGTCGTCCGTGCAACAGAGATTTCAAATTCGAGAGATTCGTTTGAAGGAGTAGCGACAGCAACTTCTTTCTTGAGAACCTCCAACCGTACGTCGGGCGATTCTTGCCAAGACCGAATTTCCTTCAGAAAGCCGGCATTCTTCCTTCCAAAGACGTCGGTCAACGTAATTGTGTCGGTCGATTCGGGCTTCAGCCAGTTGAAATACTTGAGGAATGATTGGTTATTCATCACCAGTTTGCTTCCTACAAACACGGCACGCGGAATAGGTTCCGCGTCGATGAGGCCCCGGTAGAGTTCTTCCGATTGCTTGAGTTGGGCATCAATCCGTTTCGATTCGGTAATATCCCTAAGGATGGCAATGAAGAGATCATCGCGCAAGTGTGAAACACTTACGCCAATTTCCGCGCGCTTACCGTTCCGCCTGATGACACTTCCTTCCCCTACAAATTTCTTCTTCTTCTTCAACAGCACAAGGGCGCGACGAGCCTTATACCCTGATTCCGACAAGAGAAGCGCCTTCAAGGGCAGCAACGCCAACTCCTCGCGGCTGTAGCCAAGGATATCAGACGCCTTCTTGTTGACTTCCCTGGATGTTCCATTTATGCTGAATATGACAATGCCGTCGTTGGCGGATTCGAAGGCCTGGCGATATTTCTCCTGAAGAAGTGTTATCGTTTGAGCGGGTACAGAAGAATCGCGCTGGTCTTCGGCAGGGAGAACTGCCAGCGGTGTCAGCAGAATGTTATCGGAGGTGATGCGGAGCTCGTGCGGAAGGAAAAACGCAGGGTTAGTGATATCTCGTCCAGAGAGGAATTGCGCTTGAATGTGATGCAGTTGAGATGAGACCGAGAGGTAGTAATCCGACGAGGATTTCAATCGCGAAAGA